>JAHEFL010000094.1 GCA_024640205.1 Flavobacteriales bacterium
TCGCCTCGCAGTCGTGCCTTGATCGAAGAGCTGCGGAAGGACTACGAGGTACGATACAATGCGGGTTGCGAACTGCTTACCGTCCGGCATTATGACGAAGCCACGCTGGAGCAGCTCACCGCAGACCGTGAAGTACTTATTGAGCAGCGCAGCCGGGTCACGGCCCGCTATGTCCTGGCTTGAACCGAGGACCTACTCGCGGCCTTCAAGTTCCTCCAACACCCGATCCGGATGGTCGCTGATGATGCCATCCACGCCCATGTCCAACATGCGACGGATGTCCTTCTTTTCGTTCACCGTCCAGACCACCAGCTCGATATCCGCCTTGCGCAGTTTCGTTAGCAGGGCTTTATCCGCAAGCTCGAAGGAAGGACTGTAGATCGCTGGCTTGAAGGATAGACGTTGCAGGTTGTGATCCACCCCGTCCTTGTTCTCCACCAGCAGTGCGAGAACGATGTCCGGACGCTCGGCGTGGAATGCTTCCAGAATGGCGGTGTCGAAGGATTGGATGATGCAGCGTGAGGCGATCCCGACCGAATCGATGGTCGTGATGATCGCCCTGGCGAACGCAGCAGGCAGGGGTTGATGGACCCCATACCACGCGCTGTCGCTTTTTACTTCGATGTTATAGGAAGGGCTGGTCATTCCGCTAAACAAGGCGTGTTCATCCGCCATCTCGACCACCTGGCGCAGCGTGGGCTTATAGGTGTGTTGCAGTTTCCGGTCCGGGAACCGCGGGTCGGGTAGGCTGCCACAATCGAAGGTCTGGATCTGCTCCACGCTCAATTGGTGCAGGTTCAATTTGCGCTCATCGGCGGGATCGATCCCTGTACCATCAGGCCGAAGGCACAACGCCGCCCTCATCCACGGTTCGTGGGATACGATGACCTGTCCGTCGCCGCTCAGCACCACATCCATTTCCAGATGGTCGCAGCCAATTTCCACTGCGGCGAGGAATCCGGGAATGGAATTCTCGGGATACAAGCCAGCGAATCCGCGATGACCATGCACGTCGGGGTGTAGATTTTCCATGGGCTGACAGGCGATCAGGATGGTCGTACCGAGGATCAGGCCAATGTGCCGGCTACGAACCATGATGAGGGAAGGCGTTGATGATCTTGTTGGCGAGGACGTCGGCCATTTTCACTTGACCCTCGTGCGTGACCCCTGCGATGTGCGGGGTGATCAATACGCGTTCATGGGCCATGAGACGCCTCTGGATCAAGGGTTCCAAATGCGGGTCGAGTCCGCTCAGGTCGTTCTTTTCGAATTCCAACACATCCAATCCTGCTGCGATCACCCGACCGTGATCGATGGCATCGAGGAGTGCTTCGGTATGGACCACCGGGCCGCGTGAGGTGTTGAGGAACCAGACGGGCCTTCCCAAGCGCAGGAAAAAATCCTTGTCGGCATAGTGTTCGGTCTCCTCGTTCAAGGGCAGGTGCAGGCTGATCACGTCGCTTTCGCGGAGCAAGCGGACCAGGGAGCACTCGATGACCCCTGCGCGATCGAATCCGCTACGGTACTTGTCATGGGCCAGGATGCGGACACCGAAGCCCTTGAGCTTTTCAGCGAATGCGGAGCCCATGTGTCCGTACCCGATGATGCCCACGGTCTTGCCGTGCAGGTCGGTGCCACGGTTCGGTTCGCGCGACCACAGACCTTGACGGACCTGTGCGTTAGCCCGTACCAAGGCCTTCATGAGCGCCAGCAAAAGCATCACGCAGGTCTCTCCCACACCGTCGCGATTTCCCTCCGGGGCGTTCAGGACCTGCACACCATGCTTGAGGCACCAGGGCTTGTCGATATTCTCGGTTCCGGAGCCCACTCTGGCCACGAAGCGCAGGGAAGGTGCGCACTCCAAAAGTGTGGCGCTCACTGCCCTGCTGCGCACAATGATGCCTTCCACATCCTTCAGTGCGGTCCGCAGATCAGCATCGGAGCGGTCCTGAAGCTGTTCACAGATGTGCCCGGCATCTTGGAGCTTTTCCAACAATAAGGGATGCACGATATCGATGATCGCGATGCGCACGCTCAGGGGAACACTTCGTACATCAGGTGCGCTACAGTGAAATAGGTGAGCAACCCGGAGATATCGTTCAGGGTGGTCACGAAAGGTCCCGTGGCCATGGCGGGATCGATCTTCAACTGTTCCAATAGTAGAGGTATGAGCGTGCCGAACATGGCGGCCGTAAGGATCACCGTGAACAGGGCGATGCTCACCGTGTAACTCAGCGCCTGGCTTTGTTGCAGGGCGAGATTGACCAGGAATATGAGGACCCCGCATATGAGCGCCGTGAGCACGGCCACCCGGAGCTCCTTCCACAGGCGGGCGAATAGATTCACGCCGTCGAGCGTTCCCGCAGCAAGTCCCTGCACCACGATGGCACTGGACTGCACCCCGACGTTGCCGGCGGTCGCAGCGATCAACGGCATGAAAAAGGCCATCGTTGGATCGATACGAAGCGCCTCCTCATATTGGGCGATGACCTGGCTGGAAAGAATACCGCCGGCAAGACCGATCAGCAGCCAGGGGAGGCGGGCGCGCAATTGAACGATCGGGCTATCGGTCGCATCCACGTCCTCACTGATACCACTCGCCAGTTGGTAGTCCTCGGTGGCTTCCTCGGTCATCACATCCATCACGTCGTCCACGGTGATGCGTCCGATCAGCCGGTCCAGGTCATCCACGACCGGCAGCACCACGGCGTCGTACTTCTTCATCAGGCTCACCACCTCCTCCACATCGGTGTCCGCTTTCACGCTCACTACATCCGTATCGCAGATGTGCTTGATCAGCGTGCGTGTGCTTTCCGAGGAGAACAGGAGTTCTTTCAAGGGGAGCACGCCCTCCAACCGATCCTCGCGATCCACCACGTACACCGTGTACACGTCATCCACCTCCTTCGCCTGGCGCCGCATTTCGACAATGGCGCGGGCTACGGACCAATCGGTCCGCACCTGCACCAATTCCTTCGCCATCAGCGCACCGGCCGTGCCTTCCGGGTAGGTCAGCAATTCTTCGAGGTCCTCGCGCTGCTCCTGGTCCTCCAACAGTGCGATCACCTCGCGTTGCTTCTCCTCCGGCAATTCGGACATCACGTCCGCCGCGTCGTCCGAATCGATGTGTTCGAGAACATCCTCCGCGATCTCCTTACTGGTAAGCGAGGCCAGCATGTCCTCACGCGTGTCGTCATCGAGGTCCAGCAGCACATCGGCGGCCTCCTCGGCTTCCAACAAGCGGAACACATACACGGCTTCCTCGTCGCTCAGGCGATCGATGATCGCGGCAATGTCAGCCGGGTGCAGTTCGCTCAGCAGTTCCTGGACGACGGAATCGCGTCCGTCCGCGACACCCTCGCGGATACTTTCCAGGAACGGTTTGGTGAGCTCGAAGGACATGACCGGAAAGAACCGTTGGAGACATGACGATCCCAGGTTCAAGGATCGCCCCAACGGAGCCCGGCGAAGCTACGAAGAGCCTACTTTCCGGCAGCCTGCGTGAGCACGATGAAATCGTCCACGGAAAGCCGCTCCGCCCGCAGTCCGGCATAGGCTTCCGGAACACGATCCTTCAATTCCGGTAACGCTTTCAATGCGTTGTTCAAGGTCTTGCGTCGTTGGTTGAAGGCGGTCTTCACCACACGCCGGAACAAGGCTTCATCGCAGGGTAGTTCTTTCATTTCGTTCCGTTGCAGGCGGATCACCGCACTGCGCACCTTGGGTGGCGGAACAAAGGAGCCCGGCTCCACGGTGATCAGGTGCTCCACCCGGTAAAATGCCTGTACCAGCACGCTGGTGATGCCGTATACCCTGCTCCCCGGAGCGGCATGGATGCGGTCGGCGACCTCCTTCTGGAACATGCCCACCACCTCGGTGCACCTGTCCTTGTTCGCCAATACTTGGAACATGATCTGGGTGCTGATGTTGTACGGGAAATTGCCGATGATGGCAAAGGGGCGGGGAAAGCGTTCCTTCAAGTCGAGCTTCAGGAAATCCGCGAATATCAGGCGTTCCTTGAGCTCCGGGAAATGCTCGAACACATGGGCACCAGCCTCCCGGTCCAGTTCGACACACCAGAGTTCGATGTCCTCGCGACCGATCAGATGCCGTGTGAGGGCACCCGTTCCGGGTCCCACCTCGATCACATCCCGATAGCCTCCATGATGGGTCAGGGCTTCCGTGATCGCCAGGGCGATGTCATCATCCTTCAGGAAGTGCTGTCCAAAGCGCTTCTTGGCCCGGACTCCTTTCATGTCGGATGAACGAGTTCGAGCAGGGTCCGAAAGGCCACGAACCTACCACCGAAACGTTCTGCAGCGTCCGCTTGTAATCGTGGTGCGTGTTCCGCGCTGTAGCGCTGATAATGGGCCATGTCCACGGCCGAATACTGGATGGCATAGGTGATCCCCCCTTCATCCTCCGCGAGCACCCTGTGCATGCGACTTTCCACGAAGAGGCCGGTGGCCATCACATCGGGAATGTGGGTCTCCTTCATCCACACGAGCCAGGCGTCGTGCGCATCGTGATCGATGTTGACCGTGACGTTGTAAATGATCATGGCTGGCCGGCCGGGGGTATACGGTCCGGTTCCACCCCGGGTACGGTCACGTCGCCCCGTAATTTCCTGTAATGGTCGCGCGCCGCAGGCACGAAAATGCTTCCGGTGTGCTCGAACATGAGTTTTTCGTAGTAGCTCATTGCTTGTTCCGGGTCGAGCAGCTTTTCCTCGTAGGTGAGTCCCAGATCAAGTAGCGCATTGTCCACCAGGATGTCCAGGGGATATAATTCCAGGACTTTCTCCAGGTAGCCCACGGCTTCCGTGAAGCGATGTCTCTCATAGGCGATCCGGAAGCGCTCGTACAGGACATCATCACCCAATGAATGGATGGGGTACTCG
Organism: Flavobacteriales bacterium; assembly: GCA_024640205.1. Lineage (GTDB taxonomy): Bacteria > Bacteroidota > Bacteroidia > Flavobacteriales_F > PHOS-HE28 > PHOS-HE28. The sequence continues at coordinate 4,901 of JAHEFL010000094.1, forward strand.
ATCGTGAGGGTGTCCAATACGGCAAGGGCCTCATCGTAGCGATGTTGGATGCGCAGGAGTTCGGCCCGGGCGAAAAAGCTGAGCGGAACGCTGTTGCTATCCAACGCCAGATTGTCCGTGATGCGCAGGGAAAGTTCCATGGCATCATTGGCGATGAGCTTGCTGGTGCTGGCTTTCAGGACGCTCAGCTGGGCTTGGGCCCATAGGAAGTCCCCTGCATAGAAGGAGACCTTGGCGTTCCGCAAGCGTGCCTCATGTCCGATCACATCGTACTTGAAGTCGAGGTCCACTTGCGAGTAGAAGAGCGAGGCTTCCCAGATATCCCCTTTCAAGAGGTGGATATCCCCCAGTTCCAACTTCAGCCTTGCCTGCGTTTTAGGGTCGAGTCCCGGAATGGCGATCCCGCCTTCCAAAAGGGCGATGGCTTCTTCGTGCTGGTTCAAATGATAGGCCTTGAGGTAAGCTCTGTCGCGCAGCATTTCCACGGTGTTCCGACCCAGCCCCAATTCCTCAATAGTGTTCGCCATGCGCAGGTCCAGCTCCTGCAATTCCTCCAACGTCGGTTCCGGCTTGGTGGTCACCTGGACGTACTGCGTTTTCACCGCACCGATCCGTGCCTGGATGTAGTTGGCATCGTTCCGGCCAAGGCTCAGCACATATTCATAGCATTTGAAAGCGGTGGCGTGATCACCATTGGCGAGCGCGATGCGGGCCAACTCCATCAACCGCGTACCCCCTTCATCGAAGCGCTTGTCCATGGCACGGCTCTGCACGAACGCCGAGTTCATGTCCTTTTGCTGGATGTACATCCAGATCAATAGCTCCTGATAAATGGTGGTCGAGGGATCGCGTTGGATGCGCCGCAACAGTTCGGTCCGCAAGATCTCGGACCGGCTGTCCGCTACTTCCAGGTCCATATAGCGTGACAAGGCATTCTGCACCGCTTGCATATAGGCTTCGTTCACTGCGAGAAGATCCATGTAGGCGTTCACCATCTTGGGCACATCACCCTGCATGGCGTACAGGTTGGCGATCTCGTAGTGGAAGGTCTGGCCATCACGCAGCATCCGTTGGCCTCGTTCGTAGGCCTCCAATGCCAGAGGCAGTTCGTTCACACGGATGAAGGCGTTCGCCGTGCCGCGCACGCTCCCTTGATCGCCGCGCATCAACTTCAGCGCTTTATCGAATTCCTTCACGGCATCGTCATCCTTGCCTGCTGTACGGTAAATGCTACCCAGGTCGATGAAGTACCGCGGATCATCCTTACGGCGCTTCATGCGATCCTTCACCAGCTTTTCGGCCGCGTTCAGGTCGTTCAGACCGAGGTAGCTTTTCAGCAGTTGCTCGTAGTAGAAGTCTGTCGGCTGCTCGTCGTACAGCTTCTCGAAATACAGAATGGCGCGTTCGTAATCGCCCTGCTGGAAATAGTGCGCGGCCAATTGCTCATCGGCACCGGGTTGGGCCATCATCCGACCCGGTATCAGGGCGAGGAGCAGGACGAACCAAGGGACAAGGCGCATCATGGGTTCCGGTCGTTCACGGCCACATCATTGGATCGAAGCGCGCTGTCCACCTCCTGGAGCCCATCCCAAATGTGTTGGGCAGTGCGGTAGTTGGAAATGGTCCGATGTACGTTCACCTCAAGCGCTTCCACCTGTTCCCGTTCGCTGGCGATCATCGCGCCACCCTCCTTAGGCCCCAAGGCACCGGCCTTCAGGTCCGTATGCAAGGCCTTCAATCGGTCCACAGTGCTGGCCACTTCCTGTTGCACACGGCGATGGTCCGCTGCCATGGAACCCGCATCCCGCAACACCAGGAAATGGTCCGCGAGGAGTTTCGCCCCATCCCGGTCCAGGGTATC
>JAHEFL010000095.1 GCA_024640205.1 Flavobacteriales bacterium
GTCCATCGTATCGCTACCCTGTTGGAAGAGAATAAGACGTTGAAGGGTACGTTTTTCCTTGTCCTGGACCGCATCACCGTGGAACCAGGGGATCCAGAGACGGAAAGCCGGATCGCGGATAGTGCCGAGACGGCGTTCTTCGAGGGGCAGGGTGAATTGATCCTGCTTGGTGAGAACGGCCGCCAATCGGGCTTCAATGACAAATTCGAGCTGGATGGGATCACATTCGAGGAGCCCAGCCCGAATCTCTTCAGTTTCAACGACCCGGTGGGTGCCTGCCCGAACTGTGAGGGATACGGTAATGTCATTGGTATCGACCCGGACCTTGTGATACCGGACAAAGGAGCGAGCGTTTATGACGACTGTGTCGCACCATGGAGAGGGGAAAAGCTCAGCGAGTGGAGAAGCGACTTCATCCGGGACTCTGCTGCATTTGGCTTTCCGATCCATCGGCCATACAAGGATCTGGACCCCGCCCAGCGCGACCTGCTGTGGAAAGGTGCGAAAGGTGTGCGCGGGATCGATCGCTTCTTCAAGTTCGTGGAGGAGAAGAGCTATAAGATCCAGTATCGCGTTCTGGGCAGCCGCTACCGTGGAAAAACCACTTGTCCCGAATGCAGTGGTGGCCGCATACGAAAAGAGGCCCTATATGTTAAAGTCGGTGGGCGGGACATCACGGAGCTCGCCAGGATGCCACTCCGCGATCTGCTCGGGTTCTTTGAAGGCTTGGAATTGAACGAGCATGATCAGCGGATCGCTTCCCGCTTGTTGAAGGAGATCGTGAACAGGCTTCGTTACCTGGTGGATGTCGGCGTGGGATACCTGACCTTGGATAGGAGGAGCAATACCCTGAGCGGTGGGGAAACCCAGCGGATCGATCTGGCAACCTCGCTGGGTAGTAGTCTGGTTGGTAGTCTTTACATCCTGGATGAGCCCAGTATAGGCCTGCATCAGCGGGACACCCTACGCTTGATCGGAGTTCTTGAACGACTGCGTGATCTGGGGAACACGGTCATCGTGGTGGAACATGATGAAGAGGTCATGCGAGCCGCCGACCACATCATTGATATGGGTCCGCTGGCCGGTTCCGAAGGTGGGCAAGTGGTGTTCAGCGGAACACATGCGGAGCTGGTCCAAAGCGATGGGCTTACGGCACGATACCTGACAGGAAGGGAACGGATCCCGGTTCCGGGGAGAAAGCGCAAAGTCAAGGACACCGTCATATTGCGGGGAGCCAGGGAGAACAATCTGAAGGACGTGCAGGTCAGCTTCCCGCTTCACATGCTGACGGTGGTCACCGGTGTGAGCGGTAGTGGAAAGACGACGCTGGTGAAACGCATCCTTTATCCCGCCTTGAAGAGGGAATTGGAAGGTAGCGGTGACAGACCCGGCGAGTTCAGCGCACTGGAAGGCGATGTTCATCGGATCAAAGCGGTGGAAATGGTCGATCAGAACCCGATCGGCAGGAGTTCGCGGAGCAATCCGGTGACCTACGTGAAGGCATGGGACGAGATCCGGCAATTGTTCAGCGCCACGGAGATCGCCCGGGTGCGTGGTTACAAACCCAGCTTTTTCAGCTTCAATGTGGATGGAGGGCGGTGCGAGATCTGCCAGGGTGAAGGCGTGGTGCATATTGAGATGCAATTCATGGCGGACATAAGTCTGACCTGTGAGGCCTGCCACGGAAAACGGTTCAGGGAGGAGATCCTGGACGCTCGCTTCGAGGGGAAGGATGTGGCCGAGGTCCTGGACATGACCGTTGATGAAGCGCTAACGTTCTTCGGGACATTCGAGGATGATAAGGCCTGCGAACGGATCGTGGCCAAGCTGCTTCCACTGCAGGAGACCGGAATGGGGTACGTGAAACTGGGACAAAGCAGCAGTACATTGAGCGGGGGAGAAGCGCAACGGATCAAATTGGCCAGCTTCCTGGGTAAGGGACAGGAGGAGAAGCCGACCCTGTTCATATTTGATGAGCCCACCACGGGCCTTCATTTCCATGACGTGGCGAAGCTCCTGAAGGCCTTTGAAATGCTCATCGCCACTGGACATAGCGTTCTGGTCATCGAGCATAACCTGGAGGTGATCAAATGTGCCGATCACGTCATCGACCTGGGGCCTGATGGCGGCGAGGCCGGAGGATCTGTCGTCTTCGAAGGCACGCCGGAGCAACTGGCACTGACACCTGGTTCCTTTACCGGTTCAGCATTGGCCAAAGCCCTGGTCGGATCGGGCTCAGCGAAGTAGGGTCACATGCCCCGTTCGGGTGGTAGTGGGTTCCTGCGAACAGCGGTCCCTGAACTTGACGATGTAGTAGTAGGTGCCGTCGGGAACCTTTTCGGCTGAATTGTCCAGGCCACCGTTCCATCCACGACCGGGGTTGTTGGTCTCGTACATGATCAGTCCCCAACGGTCGTATATCTCCATATTGAAATCCACCAGGCTCAGGCCCTCCACCATGAACGTATCGTTGAGCCCGTCGCCATTCGGGCTGAAGACATTGGGCACGATCGCCGAGCTTTCCGTATTGGTGACGAGGGTCACCTCAATGGTATCCTGTACCGTACAGCCATATTGGTCCTCTGCAGTGTACCAATAGGAACCGCTTGCGTTCACCGTGATGGTGGCTTCCGTGGATCCCGTGTTCCAGAGAATGCTGTTCACCGGATAGGGGGGAGCAAGTTGCGGTTCATCGCCCGGGCAGATGAACACGTCCTGGGCCGGTGGTGGATCGGCCTGCACCACGACCAATACCGTGTCACCTCCTATGCAGATCCCCTCAGTTACCGCGACCCAGTAGGTTCCCGGGGAACTTACCGTAATGGAAGAACTCGTCGCGCCTGTGGACCACGTGTACGTATCGTAGCCAGCACCCGCATCCAGGACCGCTGAGGCTCCATCACAGAGTCCCACCGGAGAAGGAAGGTCCGGATCAATGAACGGAGGGTCAAGAATGATCGTTCCGGTATGGTCCGCCGTGTTCCCACATAATGGGTCGGTCACGGTGAGCACTATCTCGTATTCGCCCGGACCACCATAGGCATGAACCGGATTCGTCATGGTGCTTGAGCTACCATCACCGAACTCCCAGAAATACTGCATGTTGTTCGTGCTCAAGTTGAACAGTTCCACGGAGAAGCCCTGGCAATCACTCGCGGGTTCCGCCTCGAAGAACGCTTCCACGACAGGCGGGTCAACGACCGTTATGGTCGCATACGCGGTGTCCGCGAAATTGCATGAATTACTGTCCAGCCCAATGAGCATCACTTCGTATTCACCGACCTCGGCATAGTCATGAATGATCTGCGCGCCTTCAATGCCACTGGTGCCATCACCAAGATCCCAGATCCAGACAGAGGCTGTTCCGCTCGCATTGAACGTGAACGGAATACCAAGACATCCGGTCTGGTCGCTGGCATCCACCTGAATGGAGACCTGAACAGCCTGCTCAAAGTCGATCTTGAATACGCCGAGGTTACAGTTGTTACTGTTATTCGAATTGCTGTAGGCCCCAGGGGTCGTGGGGTAGGACAGTAGCTGGCATCCGGCACAGACAGCTTGATACACGATCCCGTTCTTGTCGAAGCGACTGGTGCCGCCGTCCACGTGCTCCGTGGAGGACCCTCCGAAGAAGGTCGCATAACCCAAGGCTTCCGCCTCCAATTCGAGCATCATCAGGTAGAAGTCGCTTCCGTTGGTGGTGGATTGGTAGGCGTCTGATGTGACCGGTAGGCCGGTCGTGGTGCTCGATGGGATGCCACCCCCTCCGGCCAGATTGGTGGTGCCTGCCCATCCGCTGAAATAGATCTGGCCGCAGATGCTCACAAGGAACGCAGTGGGCGAAATATTCTCATTCCCTGCGCCTCCGATGCGTGTGGACCAGAGAGAGGTGGATAGATCGGTGCTGAACTTATGGATGAATTGGGTGGCACTGGGGTTCGCGTATTTCCCGGGTGTGACCGGGTATGGACCGGTCGTCTGGCCTACGACGAACACATCATCCGAGGTATCCAACTGAACAAAGTAGCTCTGGTCGAATCCCGTGGTGCCGAGGTAGGTGTTCGAAAGCAAAGGGCTTCCCGAAGGATGGAACCGGGCAATGAATCCATCCACACCGCCACTGTTGGAACCGCTGAAGGGTGTGCCTGCCGAAGGGAGATCAGTACTGGTCGTTCCTCCGGTAACGAAGATCTCGCCTAAGCTGGAGATCTGGATGCCGAAACCGGCGTCCGTACCCGTACCTCCGTAGTACGTGGCCCACAACATGCTGGAAAGATCCGGGTTCAGGCGGAAGATGTACGCGTCCACACCTCCGGCCAGCGAGGATTGGGTGGCTCCAGCTGATGTGAACAGGTCCGTGCTGGTGGTACTGGTCGCCACCATGGGTTGCTCGACCTGGTCCAAAACGATCTCTCCCCGGAAAGGATCACCGTAATTCCGCATGGTGGGGGCGACCTGGTTCAGCCCATCATTACCTGTGCCGCCAACGAAGGTGCTTCCGATCAATCCCGTGGCCGTATTGTTCAAATGGACCACTACGATATCCGAGCCCCCTGTATAAGTGAATCCATAGGACGTGCCCGAGAATGGGGGAGTCGTGCCGCCCGAAAAGCTGTTGTCATAACATCCGGTCGTTACGGGAAAATTGGCCGAATTCGTGGTTCCCAGCACGAACAACTCGTCATTGCTGTTCACCACCATGCTATGCGGCACTTCATTCGCCGTTCCACCGATATAGGTGCTCCAGATCAAATCGCTGCCTTCGGGGCTGAACTTGGAAATGGCCATATCATTCTCTCCACCGCCATAGTTCGCTTGCAGCACACCCACGGTCACCGGATAGCCTGTTGCCCTGACCATTCCGCCGCCATACAAATGGCCGCTCTCGTCGTAAGTGGCGGTGAACCCGAAATTGTCCCCGAAGCTTCCGCTGTAACTGCTGAACACGACGACCGGGTCGATCACCAAAGGATATTTTTTGTCATATCCATGAGGTAAGGCGAATTGCACGCGATCCCCGTTGAGGACGTAGTGGCATTCCACCGGCCGTGCGGTACCATGCACCACCTGCCAGGCCACCGGTCGCTGTTCCACCACCGTTCCCGCGCTGGTCCCCACATAGAGGAGGCCGCCCTTCACAGCAATATCATCCTGCCCTTCATAGCGCATCATGATGTTCCCTGGATCCGCACCGGGGGCCACCAACCAATCATACTTCAAACCATCACGCCCATCGATCCGCATGGCGATGCCCGGATAGAGCTCGTTCAATTCAAGGCCGGCATATACCGGTACGTTAGAAGCCCAACGGTCCTGATCGTTCCCGAGGAAGTAGTTCGCATAATGCCCCATGCGTGCGGTCCCGGCATGCTGCTGGGCGCTCGCACCTTCGAAGTGCACCCGGAAGGCATGCATCCGCAGCGGCTCCGGCTTATGATCGACCTGCCCATGCCCCATCCGTTCACCACCTGTGCTAAGCACGTATGTGAATGCGCTCCGTTCCACGAACAGCGCTCCGCCCGGTGTGGCGGCGCGATAAAGCACCACATCCGGCCATTGGCCCTTGTTCAAGTGGAATTGAAGCTTGGTATCACCCGCGCCATGGTCATGCGCATATGCGCCGAAAGCTCCAATGGCCGCGATCAGTGGTAGTATGGTCCGCATCATGGTCCGCAAAAGATAACGTACGATCTCATGACGGGCCTGTTCGTGTTTCTGTTGCATGGTGAACCGGCCATCAGGCCCGAATTGAAAAGGGAGACCGAAGCCTCCCTTTTCATCGCCTTGTTACACAGCTATCGAAGCAATGTCACATGCCCGACCTTCTTGGTCTCCGGCTCCGTGGAGCATAGGTCCTTATAGGTGATAATGTAGTAGTAGGTTCCATCAGGCACCTTGTCGGAACTGTTGTCCAATCCCCCGTTCCAACCATACTGGACATTGGAGGATTCATACATCACCTGACCCCACCGGTTATATACCTGCATAGTGAAATTCTGCAGTCCGAGCCCTTCCACTTGGAAGCGGTCGTTCTTGCCATCGTTGTTCGGGGTGAAGACGTTCGGGATGAAGCCCATGGCCTCCGTGCTCGGGAGGATGAACACCTCCACGGTATCCCGGACCGTACAGCCCAGTTCATCCGTGGCCGTGAACCAATAAAGCCCACCTTCATCGGTGGAGATCACAGGGTCCGTACTACCCGTGTTCCATTGGATGGTACCGACGGCGAACGTGGGAGAAAGAACGGTAGGATAGCCGGGGCAGGTATTCACATCAGCCATCGGTTCCGGAAGCGGCGCTGCAAGGACCTGGACCGTATCCGTCCCTTCGCAAAAACCTTCGGTCACCACCACATCATAATCGCCGGGTCCGAAAACGTCTATGATGGCAGCCGTTTCGCCGGTGCTCCATTGGTACGTGTCAAAGCCGAGGCCGGCATTCAACTGCACGAAGCCGCCGTCGCAGATCACGGTAGGGGATGGCAGATCGAGTTCTATGGTGGCCTGTGGGATGATCACCGTGGTGGTCGTCGATCCCGGTATCTGGCAGTTCACACCACTTACGGTGAGTGTCACTTCATAGGTGCCCGGGTTCATGTACGGGTGCAAGGGGTCGATCTGTGATGAGCCGGTGCCATCACCGAAATCCCAAAGGATGGAAATGCCGTCCGGGCTGGTATTGGTGAGCTGCACCCCGTATCCGTCGCAAGAACTCAGCGGATCCGCTGTGAAGGACGCCAACAGC
>JAHEFL010000096.1:0-5377 GCA_024640205.1 Flavobacteriales bacterium
GAATTCTCGCTTACCGATACCGTAACGGCTTGTGCACCCAAGGGCTGGAAGGTCGCGCTTATCACTGCGCCGTCCGCTGATGGAGGTGTTGTGGACGGACCAAGATCCCATGTGATCACCGCGTCAGCAGTGAAGTTCCCGCTGACGCTCAACTCAACGAAGGACGGGCCACACAGGTCCGTGGGAGGAACGAATACCGGATCGAGCGGTAAACGCGCTTCGTAGATCCCTACACTGGTGTCAGCACATGGCCAACCAGGATTGGCGATCAACGTTACCGTGTAGGTGCCGGGCATGGAATAGGTCCACGTGGGTTCGCTCAGGTCGGACACATCATCAAGGGTATTGGGATCACCGAAATCCCAGGACCAGAACTGACCATTGATGCTTTGGTTGACGAAACTCTGGGTCAGGCCAGAGCACAGAGCAGCCGGTTCTTGTTCCGCAACGACCGCAAGGATGTTCGGATCGCAGATAACCGCGTTAAAGAGGAAGTCACGGCGCGTTTCACCGAGCAACACACCGTTCCGGAATTCCTTGACGCAGACACCGACGGTGTAGGCACCGATCTGGGTCGGTGTGACCTCGAGCATGCCGGTAGCGGGATCAAGGGTGATATCCGGATCCGAATCCAATGGAGCGTTCGCCGAATATCCGGCCGCCCAGGGCACGGTGGAATACGGCGGTGGAGTAGGCACCGCAGGCATCGGGTCGATATTCGAACCACCCTGGAACGGGGTGCAGAATTCATAGACCAATTGATCGCCATCCGGATCCGTTGCACCGTGATCGAACGTCAGCGTCTCGCCCACACAGAGCACGACGGGTGGATACGCGTCGAACCGAGGACTATTGTTCACTGCATTGGGCGGACCTGGGATCTGAATGGTACACGTAAGTCCCTGCCCACCGGGGTTCATCAGGTTGACGATGGCTGGCGTTCTACAGCAACGCTGATAACTCAAGCTATACCCTCCTGCGATGGGGGGCAGGTTCAATACGGTCTGGTATCGCATGGTGGCGATGCACAGATCGGGAGGTGCCGATAAACATGGATTGGTGATCACGATCGGTATGATCTCCTCCACACCTGATAGAACCAATGGATTCTGGACCAGCACACCGGAGGAATTGAACACGCCGATGCTGATCTGGGCATCAAAGCCCGTGTTATTCGCATTCGTCGGTCCGCAATCCCGGTAGAGGTCCAGGGTTATCCGGTACTGGTTTCCGCCCAGATGATCGTAGTACATCTCCCCGCCGATGATGTGTGTCGCCAGCACCGGGATCGGCAGTACGCACGCCAACAGGATGGAATGAAGTGCGCGGTTCATGTATAAGCGACCTCAAGGTAAGGCCACAGGTTGCCCCTGATAAAAAGAGATCGCCAAGCGCCCGGAAACCATCGAGCAACCTGTACAGTGGCTATCCGGATCATCTGGTCAGCGCAATAAGGTCACATGCCCCGTGAATTCGCCCCCCTGCGCAAGCGTAAATATGTAGTAGTAGGTGCCGTCAGGCAGATCCGTTCCGCGCCAGGTATTGCGATAGTTCACGGTCTCATAGACCACCATGCCCCATCGATTGTAGATGCGCAAGGTGTTCGCCTTGTACTGCCCATTCTCGATGACGAAATAATCGTTCAAGCCATCACCATTGGGGGTGAACACGTTGGGTATGTCGATATCGCCGGCATAGATCTCATAATTCATGAAAAAGGTGTCCGAACAGCCATCGGCCGTGGTCACGGTGAGGGAAAGCACATACTGGCCAGGCAGGGTATTGTCCCAGATCACCTGCGTTCCACTTCCAAGGTCGATGGTACTCGCCGACCATGAACGATCCACGATGCTTGCTCCATTCCCGTTGGATCCGTCGTTCAGTGTCACCACGGTCCCAGCAAGCTGCGGCGAAGCAGGCTCCACCCCGAAGAATGCCGTGGGTACTTGGTAAACCACCACGTTGGCCGTGAAATCACCCGCACAACCGTTCTCGATCACGTTCACGGTAACGGGATGAACGCCCACTGGGAACGAAGCTTCCACTTCATGACCCAAGGCTGAACTGGGATCGACCCCTTGACCAAGGTCCCAGAACACATTGGCCCCTGGGCCGAAATGATCACCAAGCGCAACCAAAGTGGAGGATGATGGCCCACAAGTGGGCTCGGGAACCTCGAAATACGGTTCCGGTGCATAGTATACATTGAATAACGTCGAGGCCGTATCGGCACAGACCAATCCGGGATTGGCGATGATGGAAACCGTATAGCTGCCGGGTTGGGCATAGGTCCACGAAGGATTATAAATGTTGGCCGTGTCAAGCGGTGTGCCGGGGTCACCGAAATCCCAATGGTAATTGGACGCGCCCTGGCTCAGGTTCGTGAAGTTCATCATTAGGCCGGAACAGACCTGAGCGGGTTGCTGAGGCAGCACCCCGGCAGCCACCGATGCGTTGCAGGCCACCACCTCGAAAAGAAAGTCCCTTCTTGTTTCTGAGAGAAGGACCCCGTTGCGATATTCCTTTACACAGACCCCTACGTTGTACACTCCCAATTGGGAAGGTGTCAGGGTCAACAGACCTGTGGCCGGGTCGATGGCGATGGCAGGGTCGGAGTCGATCGGATAGGTTTCCGAATATCCCAGGGCCCAGGGGATCAATTGGTACGGGGGAGCCGTTGCAGCGCTGGGAATGGGAGTTGGTTGCGCCTGCGTGCCACCATTGAACGGGGTGCATAGCACATATTCCAGTACATCACTATCCAGATCCGTAGCCGAATGGTCGAAGACAAGCGGCTCATTGATGCAAAGCGCCACGGGTGGCAGTTCGTTGAAGCGGGGCGAACTGTTGACGTCCGTCACATCCGTACCTGGGACCGTACACATCAAGGTGATACCCAAGGAACCAGGATCAGGCAGGTTCTCAATAATGGCGGTGCGGCAGCACCTTTGGTAGGAAAGGATATAACCATCCGGGGTCTGAGGCAACGTAATGGTCTGGGTATAGACCGCCACTTCGATACACGCTTCAGGAGGTAGGGAAAGGCATGGGTTATCAAGGTCTATGGGCACCAGATCGGCGCCAGGAAAGGTGATCGGTGTGGTCCAGAGATAGGTCCCAAGCCCTGAATAGACACCAACTTGTATCGGGTTGTCATAACCCGTTATCGCCGAGCAATCCCGATACAATTTGATCGTCACTTGGTACTGATCACCACCCAGGTGATCGTAGTACATCTCCCCCCCTACTATGTGGGTTGCACTGGCGTAAGTCGATGCCAACGTGACAAGGGACACCATCAACGTTCTGAGCAGATACCTGGTTGCCATATGATGAAATTAGATCTTTTCGTTCCTTGTCCGTTATCGGCGGTCCGCCGTCCGTTAGGGGCTACCCTTTCCGGTCCGTTCTCTTCAGTTCCTCGGACCATGTATCCTCCTCGATCAGCTTATACCGCCCTTCATGGAGCTCGATCATTTCCATGATCCGGACCAGTTCCGGGTAGGCTCTTGCCGTGACGTGGTGTACCAGATGGCGGTTGCCTACTACCTGGATCTCGGTGAACCTGTCCTTCGCTTCGATACGGTAATAATGACGTCCATCGACGGACCCTCTATAAATCGGGAACCCTTCCTCACCTTCTTGCATATCCTGTCCGTTATCTTCCGAGCCCATCATGGAACCCTTCCTGAAGCGACTGGCCAGCGCACTCATCGAGGATCATAGCGAGGAGCTTGGAAGCATCGCCGTGGTCCTCCCTGGTCGCCGGGCCGGGCTTTACCTGCGAAAGTACCTCGCCCAGGCGCTTGGAAAGACGTTCTGGAGCCCGGAAATGTTGGATGTCGGCGGGTTCATGGAGCGTATGAGCGGCATGCGTCAAGGTGGATCCATGGAAATGCTTTTCCTGTTGTACAGGATCTATTGCGAGGTGGCCGGGGCCAAGGCCGGCACATTGGAGGAATTCCTGCAATGGGCGCCGACCACGCTGCGTGACATGAGCGAAGTGGATGGTCATCTGCTCGATCTCGATAACCTGTATCGGGACCTGCGCAGTTATCACGAGATCGAGGAATGGAGCTTCCGCATGGATCCGCTAAGCCATGGTCAACAGCACCAGGTACAGCTGTGGCGTACCACCGGCGAGCTCCATAGGCGCTTGCATGAAGCCATGTTGGAAGGTGGGTATGGAACTTCCGGCTTCCTTGCCAGGAAAGCAGCTGAAGGCCTTGGGAACGGCTCGTTGGAATGTCCTTGGAGCATGGTCTGGTTCGCCGGGCTCAATGCCCTTGAACCAGCCACCACGGAGGTCATCCGGCAGATCCAAAAAAAAGGTCGCGCCGAACTGGCCTGGGATGCGGACCCATATTATCTAGACGATCCGAAGCAGGAGGCTGGTCACTTCCTTCGGCGTTCGATAAAGGCGCTGGGGCCGGGCAGAACGCCGCCCATCGATGCCATTCGCACGTTAAGGAGGCACTTCCATATGATCTCGGTCCCAGACCAGACCTCACAAGCCAAGGCCGCAGCCCAGTTCCTGGCTGCATCCGACCCTTTGGAACTGGCTGGCACTGCCGTAGTGTTGGCTGAGGAGGATCTGCTCATGCCTCTCCTGGAAGCACTCCCTGGCGATATTGGACCCATCAACATAACGATGGGCATGCCGCTGGTATCGCTTCCAGTGCACGGTCTAACGGAAGCCTTTTTGGAGATGCATGTGAGGACGGATAAAGATGGCGCCTTCAGAGCGCAGAACGTGGAGCGTTTGCTCCTGCACCCGTTCCTCCATCAAGGTGCTGCGACTGATGTGGCCTTGAAAACCATCCGGGAAGGTGAACGCTACTTCCTAGGTCCGGCCTCCATCGTGAAGGCGGCGAATAGTGGAGGGATGGACCATGAACCGTGGTCCTCCCTTGTTTTCAGCCCTTTGGTACCGGGCCTTTCGGATCTGCCCGAAAAGCTGGGGGCCTTGCTCGGCTGGGCCCGACATCTAACAGCGACGGACCGCTTCACCCAGGAACAGCTTTTCAGAATGGCGCGCCTCCAGCAACGTCTTCACAGGGAACTTGAACGTTCCAGCATTCCAGCGCTTGATCTTCGCACCTATGTTCCATTGCGGGCAAAACTTCTCCGCGAAGAACGCATCACTTCTTTCGGGGAACCCCTGCGAGGTCCCCAGATCATGGGTTTCCTGGAGACACGGGCGATCGATCATGATCGTGTGATCATCCTTGGAGCGCAGGAGGGAAGCCTGCCTCGAACCAGCACTGACCAAAGCTGGATCCCTTTCCCGATCAGGAAGGTCAAAGGCCTGCCGCTTCCGTTCGATACGGCCTCTGTCACCGCCTATCATTTCTATCGGTGCACACAACTCGCGAAG
>JAHEFL010000096.1:5387-6701 GCA_024640205.1 Flavobacteriales bacterium
CACGGTGCGAGTGGCGACACTGGTCCGGGTGAACCATCCCGGTACGTGACCCAGTGGATGCATGAGATAGTGGGCACCACCAACACCACCGGGACGGAAAGTACGCTCCTGGCGCCCACCGTGCCCCGGAATGCCGCTCCTATCGAGGTCTTGAAAACGGCAGCGGTACTTGCCCGATTGAATGAAATCGCGTCCAAGGGATTCTCGCCTTCCGCCTTGGGAATGTATCTGCGTTGCCCCCTGGACTTCTGGCTGACCCGCGGATCGGGGATCGGATCGGACCAGGAATTAAGCGAACGTTTGGGAAGCGATGTACTGGGCGAAGCTGTGCATCGTGTGCTGGAGCATATTCACCGACCTTGCCTGGACCGCGAACTGGATCCTGCCATGTTGCGCGACGCCGCGGGAGAGGTGCGATCTCTGCTGACAGCTGAATTGGGCCGCACCTTTCCCCTCACCGTGCTGGAAAAAGGTCACTTCCGCCTGAAGATGGAAATGGCCTCGGAGGCGATGAAGGTCCACCTCCTCGCCGAAGCGGAGCGCTGCGAGGACATGGTGTCCATCGTGCGTGCCGTCGAGGTCGATCTCGATCTGGTCCTGCCCAGTGGTGCCAAGCTCCGAGGGCGGATCGACCGCGTGGAGGAGCGGGACGGCATCATCCATGTGCTGGACATGAAAACCGGAAAGGTCAAAGAGGAATTGCTCCGTCTGCCATCCCTGGAGAGGGATGACTTGAAGCCTGAAAAGGATAAGGCCCTTCAATTATTGATCTACAGTGCGTTGTACCTGGGAGCACACCCGGAGTTGGGAATGGTCCGGGCGGGTATCATACCCTTGCAAAGACCTTCCAGTTCAGATGGCCTGCTTTTCAGCATCAAGGGAGAGAGTGACATCCACAGGCGCATGCTCCCTGCGATAAATGCACTTATCGATACCCTTGTGGGGGAGATCATGGATCCGGAGCGATCTTTCGAGCATCGCGCGCAGAGCCTTTGGTGCGAGAGCTGCATTAACTGAGCAGGAAAAAGGGCCGCCCCTCACGGGACAGCCCTTAGTTCGGTTCCCTTCAGCAGGAGATCATCAGCGATAGATCACCTTGTGGGTCGAGGTTTCTTCTCCCTGCTTGATCTTCAGGTAGTATACCCCGCTGCTCATGGAGGAGATATCCATGTCCTTGCGGTATGTACCGGAAAAGTTCAGGATCGCGTCGCTGAAGACTTCCTGACCGAGCGTATTCATCAACTGGACGGTGATGTTAGTCGCTTCCGACACACCAAAGCTGAACGTGAAGATCCCATTGTTCGGATTAGGAAG
>JAHEFL010000097.1 GCA_024640205.1 Flavobacteriales bacterium
CATCACCTACACGCCTCGGCAAGGAGCTGCAGGTCTTCGTGGAGCGCTTGGATCGCCAGTTGAAGCAGTTGCGCAGTGTGCCGTTCAGTGGAAAATTCGGCGGTGCCACCGGCAATTTCAACGCACACCATGCGGCCTATCCGGAACTCGATTGGGTGCAGTTGATCGATCGGTTCGTACACGACGATCTCGGTCTGGAGCGTCAGCAGTTCACCACGCAGATCGACCACTACGATGATCTGGCGGCCTTGTTCGATGCGATGCGCCGGGTGAACACCATCCTGGTGGACCTGTGCCGCGACATCTGGCAGTACGTGAGCCTGGATTACTTCGGGCAGCGCATCAAGCCCGGCGAGATCGGCAGCAGTGCGATGCCGCACAAAGTGAACCCGATCGATTTCGAGAATGCGGAGGGCAACCTCGGCATCGCGAACGCATTGTTCGGACACCTGAGCGAGAAGCTACCGATCAGCCGTCTGCAGCGCGACCTGACGGACAGCACGGTAACGCGCAACATCGGTGTGCCCATGGCCCATACGATGATCGCCATCGACGCATTGAGCAAGGGGCTGGGCAAGTTGCTGCTGAACGAAGCGACGATCAAGCGGGACCTGGAAGCACAATGGGCCGTGATCGCGGAAGGGATCCAAACGATCCTGCGCCGCGCGGGCTATCCGCAACCCTACGAACGCCTGAAGGAACTGACGCGCGGCAAGGAACGGATCACGCAAGCCGATATCGCAGCGTTCATCGATGGCCTGGAGGTCGATGCGGAGTTGAAGGAGCGTCTCAAGTCGCTGAGTCCGCACAACTATACTGGCATCGATCTGCTCGGACGCGTGATCAGCTGACCCTCTTCAGGACGCGGACAGGGAGCGTTGGTACACCACCAGATCGTTCGCAGGTATTCCTTCCATTCCCAATGATCGCATCTGGGTGATGATCTGTCCGCGATGCTGGGTGCTGTGATTGAGGCAGTGCATGATCATCTGCCACGCTTTCTGTTCGTGCGCATTGCCGCGGAGATCATGGTAGACGCGATCCGACGCGAGTTCCTTCGCATCGTAAGAAAGCACCAGATCACAGAACCGATCGGAGTAGGTCAGCAGGGTATCGATCCGATCGCTCTCCTCGGCCGGCCAGGTCATCGGTGATCCGCTCAAGCGGCAATACCAGGCGTTCTCGGCATCCCGGATATGGAGCAAGGTCTTCCGTAAGGTGGGAAAACTGCTCGGCGCCTTGCGATCCAGGAGCTCATCCGGTTCCTTCTGCAAACGCTCCACGAAACGCGCGTTCGCCCAACGGTCATAGGCGGTATAGTGGTCGATCAGGGTCTTCATATACGTGCAAGGTGGATAACCTTGTTAAAAATACCCTGCAAGTTGGATCGGGGCGTCCGTCTCATGCTTTGAACTTCGCGGAGACCAAAGCCCGCATGATAGCTACGCTATTCGGAAAAAAGAAGATCACGGAGGACAAACTGGCCAATGTGTTCGTGAACGCGGTATTTGAGTTGACCGCGGAAGGTTTCCCCACCATCGCAGCCGAGCTGAACGAGGCACCGGAGTTCGAAGTGGCTCCGGAACTGGGTGCGGAGGATGATCGGGTCTTCGGTCTGATCGTACTGGCAGGCAACCTGCTGGAGATCCAGCGTGTGGTAGGCCCCGGCCTGGACCGCCGGATCTTCTCTCTCGGTGTTTCGAAGTACGCGCAGACCTTCAACCTGAACTGTTCCGAACTGGAGGACAAGGTGCGCTCCCTACAAAGCCTTATGTCACGGCTGAACTTCCCGAGCAAGAACACGGTCTATGCCATGAGCAAGGCGATCTTCCACGAGTACGACCTGTTCTGCTTCCAGGATGCCTATTTCCGTGAGCAGCGCAATCCGAACCCGATCATCCTGAAGCGGATCAATACGCTGATGGGGTACTGCCTCTGGAACTGGAGCGAAGTGATGGACCAGTACAAGGTGGTCTGATCACGTTTCGATCCCTGATGCCTTCTTATTTCCAGGTCACCCTTCGAGGGTCATGTCGGCTATGCGCGTGCCGATGGCCAAAGCGGCGGTGGCTGCGGGTGATGGGGCATTAAGCACATGGATGTGGTTCCCGCTTCGCTCGATGCGGAAATCATCCACCATGTTCCCGTCCGTGCCTAGCAGCATAGCGCGAACACCGGAACGACCGGGCTGGATGTCCTCCATGGTCAGCGTGGGGATAAGGCGTTGCAGCGTCCGCAGGAAGAGGCGCTTGCTGAAGGCCCTGCGGTACTCATCGATCCCATAAGCCATGTTATTCAGGAAGAGTTTCCAGGTACCGCCGTAGGACAGCGCGTTCATCGTGTCCTTCAGGTCGAAGTCGGTCTTGCCGTAGCCTTCACGCTTGAAAGTGAAGACGGCGTTGGGTCCGCATTCGATGCTGCCGTCGGTCATCCGTGTGAAGTGGACACCAAGGAAAGGGAAGCGCGGATCGGGGACCGGATAGATCAGGTGCTTCACCTTGTGCTTGCCCTGCTCCGTGAGGTCGTAGTAATCACCCCGGAAACCAACAATGCGCTCGGCCACCTTCACACCGTCCGACTTCGCCAGACGATCGGATTGCAGCCCGCCGCAGAACACGGCGCGTGCGGCACGATAGATACCCTTCCTCGTGGAGATGATGCTGTGATCCTCCTTCTGTTCGATACCGAGGAACGCTTCACCCAAGTGAACACGGCTCCCGGCCTGCATGCCGAGGGCGAGCTCCGCCATCTTCTCCGTTGCCCCGCGGAAATCGATGATGCCCGTACAGCCCACATGCAGCCCAGCGATGCCTTCGCAATGCGGCTCGATCTCGCGGATACCTGCCGCGTCCACCTCACGCATGTCCTCGATGCCATTGGCCATGCCGGTCTCATGGATCTTCTTCAAGCGCGGTAATTCCTCCGGGTCGGTCGCCACGATGAGCTTGCCGCAGATGTCATGCTTGATCCCATGCTCCCTGGCAAAGGCCACCAGTTCGCGCCGACCGTTCACACAGTTCGTAGCCTTGTAGCTCCCCGGTTTGTAATAGATGCCACTGTGGATCACGCCGCTGTTCCGTCCCGTTTGGTGATCCGCCAGGGCGCTCTCTTTCTCCAGGAGAAGGATCCGTTTATCGGGGGAGCGTTTCTGGAGCTGGTACATCGTCGCAGCACCGACGATACCCCCTCCGATGATCACGACGTCAGCATCCAGCTTTTGCTCCATGGCTTCCTTACTGCGCTGCGAATGTAATCCCCGACCTGCTCACGCTTCCTGCGCCTGCATCGTGACCTCCTTCCGCGGCACCAGGAATAGAAGCACCAGGGCCAGGACGAAGAAGCACCCGATGATGATCACCGTATCGCGAAGGTCACCTGTGATCTGGTACACCGCACCGTAGGCGAAGGTGCCCAGCACGGTCCCCACATAATAACTCACATCATAGAACGAGAAGTAGGAAGCATGGTCCTTTGTCTCCGGCAGGAATTTGGAATAGGTGCTACGCGACAGGGCCTGGCTGCCACCCATGACCAATCCAACGCCACAGGCCAGGAGGTAGAATTCCCAGGCCCATTGGACACGGTATGCTCCCACGACCAGAAGGATCCACACGACGCATCCAATGGTCAGTGCGCTAAGGTTACCGAAACGTCGGCTCAGGCCTACGAAAAGATAGGCTCCGCCGATGGCCACCAACTGGATCAGGAGGATGCTGATGATCAGGCTCTCGTCGCTTATCGGCACGGCCTCACCGATGTCATTGAGTTGCTTCACCTCGCCTTTGGCGAAGGTCACCGCGAGGTACATCACCGTCTGGATCCCCATGTTGAAGACGAAGAAGGCCATGAGGTAGGCCCTTAATCGCTTCGTGCCTTGCAGCTCCTTCCACACTTTCCGCAGTTCGCGATAACCGTTCAGGAGAACACTACCGGAAGGCATCCGTCCATACGGATTATCAGGAAGTACGCGGAAAGCGAATTGCGCGAAGCCTGCCCACCAGATTCCGACCGACACGAACGCGATACGGGCCGGTATGCTACCCCACTCCTGTCCGAAAAGGACCAGTGAATCCGGGATCCCGAAGCGGTCCGGCATCATCACCATGGCCAGGTTGAGGATGAGAAGCAGGACACTACCGATATAGCCCATGGTGTAGCCCCGCGCACTGATCCGGTCGTGATCCCCCGGCTCCGCGATCTCAGGCAGGAAGGCATCATAGAAGATGAGGCTTCCGCTGAACCCCGCACAGGCCAACATCACCAGCACCAATCCGATCCACAACGTATCCGGTCCGAAGAAGAACAGCCCCGCACAGGAGGTCGCTCCCAGGTAGCAGAAGAACTTCAGGAAGCGCTTCTTGCTGCCGGTATGGTCCGCGATGCCACTGAGCAAGGGGGAAATGAGCGCCACGAGCAGGAATCCGGCCGAGAGTGCGTAGGAATACAGTGACTGGGCTGGAATTCCATGGCGATCCAGCACGAGATCCCTGCCCTCCACGGTGGTGATGGCCAGATAAAATACCGGGAAGATGGCCGTGGTGATGGTGAGTGAATAGACCGAATTGGCCCAATCATACATCGTCCAGCCGCGGATCACGCGCGGGTCTCCTTTGGTGATCGCTTTCAATGATCGCTCGGTAGGTCCACCTCAAACCTAACCCAATTCCTTGGGCAGTCACGGCGGATGCGATCCATAAGGGCCGGTGTATGTGCCTGAAGCACCTTGACCCTGCTCAGGAGGATCACTTCATCAGCTCCACCTCAACACGGCGGTTCTTGCTCATGCCGATCTCACTTCCCGTGTCATCCACGGGTTGCAGGGCTTTCTTGGATTCCACGGTGATCCGGGAACCAGCTATCCCGCCTTCCAGCAAAGCCTCCTTTACTGCTTCCGCACGCTCCATACCCAGCGTCTCCAGATCGGGGCGCATGCGGGTCCGTTCACCCTCGGTCTCATCCACATGGCCGACCAACTTCACCTTGATGCTCGGGTCCGCGGTCATATCGGTGATCATCATATCCAACCATGGCTCCATGGCCCGGTCGATGGTCCGCTGGAAACGCTTGAAGTAGAAGACCTGGGCATCCACCTTCTGGGAGGGCTTCGCCGTGCTGGGCATGGCCCCTTTCCGGCTGAAAATGAATTCGCTCTCCGCCTTGTCCAACTGCTCGCAAGTGCACTCGCTGTCCAACTTGATGGGCACCACGCTCACATCATCTATGAAGTAGTAAGCGTGCATCTCCTGGGGCCGGGTCTCGCCCTTGGGACGCTTCGGCTTGCCCGTATCCGTACGTTCGTTCACCCTGAAATTCCCGATCAGGAGATAGGTCTCGTCCCCCCCGGCCGTATACACTCCGCATACGCCCTGCCAGCTGTACATATCCTCGTACAGCTGCGTGCGCAGCCGTGGAACCTGTGCCTCGTAAGTGAGGTTCGCTTCATCGTTCTTGTTCACCAGCATTTTGCTGAAATAAACCCCAAGCTCACTGGAGGAATACTTGCTCAGGTCGGCCAGGCTGGTGTAGAATTTCACGCAGTACTTCTGGCCTTTCTTCAAAGGCTTCTTCAGCTTGGCCTCCAAGTAACTGCGCGGCTCCTTGTTCTGGTAGCTCCACCAGCGTACCCCGGCGTAGTTCTGTCCGGTCAGTGGGGATTGGTCACCCAGTTCGCTCCGCGGCGCTGTGATCGGCGCGCCAGCCACCGTTTCCGTGAAGAGATCCGCTTTGGACATGGTGGGGCTCTTCCAGCCCGTGGCCTGTTCGATGTTCCCAAGGCGCTTCAGCTTGCCCTCGGTCTCCTCGAAGCTACCGTTGGGCACCAGGTTAGGATCCTCCTTCTCCTCCTGTGCGAACGACAGAAGAGGAACGGCAATGATGGAAAGAAGGATCGCGAGGAATCGTGTGGTCATGGTTCTTCTTTTAGCGGCTGAACCCCTGTACAGGGTGCGCCAAGATAACGAAGGGGCACCTGCTCAGGAGCATGTCAGGTCCCTGCCTTGCGAAGGTCATGCCAGAACAAGGTCCTGGAACAGAAAAGGCGACCGAGGTCGCCTTTTCCATTCGCATTGAACGCAGGACTATCCGCCCAAGGGGAGCAGATAAGCGATGCGCAGACCGATGTAGCTGGAAGCTTCAGCACCCTCGATATCGCTATCAGGGGAAATGCTGTTGTAACGGATGCCGATGTCGAGTTTCTCCATCTGGTATCCAGCACCGATCGCCCAGCTGAAATTCGTGCTGCTGGTCGTCTCGCTCTCAACCACGATATCCGGGAAGAACCCACCACCTGGGATGGTGTACTCCTCGGACTTGGTGCTCTGAGCATGGATACCCAGCTGAGCATGGCCATAGAATCCTTCCTGCTGCTCCATGAAGTAGTACTTCAGACCCACTTGTGCCGGGATCATGGAAGCGCTCTTGATGAAATCGCTGAAATCGCTCTTTACCATGAGGATATCATAGCCGACCTGCACGGTAACGCCCATGGCATCACCAACAGGAACCTCGAATCCTACTGTAGGACCGACACCCAGACTGTATACATCACCGAAATCACCCATTGGCAGGGCCAGATCAACTCCAAAGGAGAGCTGGTTGTCCTGCGCCATCAAACCACCGCTCAGGATGGCCACTGCAGCTGTGAGTACAAACTTTTTCATGTTCAATTGGTTTGGTTTTCCTATTAGGATGGGCAAAC
>JAHEFL010000098.1 GCA_024640205.1 Flavobacteriales bacterium
TCTGGTCCGTTTGCACATAGCCCGGGGTGCTGTATATGGGGTAGGCATAGCCATAGTAACCCCAGGCCCCGCCGTAGTAGCCCATGGTGGTGGTTCCCGGTACGTAGGTCTGCTGGGTCTGCTTGTTCGCCAATCGCATGATGAGCACTCCGTCAATACGGTCGTTCTGCATCTTCTTGCTCATGCCCGCATCGTTGATGCGGCCCTGATCCGGCCCCAGGTAGCTGTAGCTGGGTATGCCATGTCCGTTCATGAACTTCACCATGCGATCCTCCGCCACCCTGCGCGTACTCTCGTCCTTGATGAGGGCGATGACCAGCACCTTGTCGTAGTCGCCATCCACCACGGTGACGGCGGGATCATGCCAGCTCTGCACCACGCGGGTGCTGCTGCCACAGGATACTAGCGTGAGTAGAAAGAGCAGAAGATGTAAAGGAGTACCGCAATTGGTCTTTCGAAGCAGGTTCATGGGCATTGTGATCGTGATGATGGGCCGGTAAAATTAGGCGCTTGCATGCGCCCCCCTGCTGAATTACCCGATCCCGAATAGCTTTGTCCCGTATCATTATCTCCCATGGTGAAGCAGATCCTACTCCTCATTTCATACACCTTGATGACACCCCTGCTACCGGCGCAGAACGATAGTGTGGGCGTTGTCACCCCCGATTCAAAGGAACCAGAACTGAAGGTCCATAGCACCAGCACTGGCGTTCGGCTGGGACTGAAGGCATCACCCAACATGCATTGGCTGCGGCCGGATAGCAAGGGATTGGACAGTGACGGTAACAAGACCGGTGCTTCCTTCGGTATCGTGGTGGATCTTCCTTTCGGAGCGAACGGTACGTACGCCTTTCATAGTGGAGTGCTCCTGAACTACATCGGAGGAAAGGTAAAAAGCGATTACACGACGGACAGCACTTCGGTGAGCAGTACACAGGACATCAACCTACGCTATATCGAGATCCCGCTGTGCTTGAAATTGAAGACCGCCATGGATGCTCCCATGAACTTTTACGGCCTGTTGGGTACGAGCGCTGCGATCAACATTCGGGCACGGAGCGATGCCAGCACCACGTTCACCACCAGCGGAACAACCACCACGATTTTGCTGGAGGACGAGGATATCATCAGCGATGTGGCTTCCTTCAAGATGGCCTTGGTGGTGGGCGCCGGTCTGGAGTACGAACTTTCATCCGGCACCACGCTGTTCGGCGGCATCACATACAACAACGCCTTTACGAACGTGTTGAACAAGAACACCAAGAACATCATCGACGAGGATAAGAACAGCAAGCTCTACGCGGACTACTTGGAGCTTTCGCTGGGTGTCTTTTTCTAGGCTTTCAATTGTGGTGCGGCGGACCACCTGGAGCGATCATTCCCTGGTTGATCCGCGATACGTAAACTTGCTGCGTTCCACAGGGTCTTTAGTAGCATGAATAACCATATGAATTTCCCGGGTTAATCGATCAACGAAACGCATTCATGAAACAACTTGCTTACGGCCTGTTCATTTTGTTGTTGTTCACCGGATGTATTCCGGAGCAACCCACGTACATAGATGAGCTTGACCTGGTTTACACCAACTATACCCCGGATTTCAACTTCTTCGAAAAGCAGACCTATGCGGTGCCGGACAGCGTGGTTCGCTATACCGGGAACCTCGGCGAAGGTGATGCCCCGGAAATGGTGAAGCCGATCTATGGCGATGCCCTGATCCAGAAGATCAAGGACAACATGAACAATTTCGGCTGGATCGAGGTAGGGATCGGGGAGGACCCGGACATGGTGCTCCTACCCATCGCGTTCTCCTCAACCACGGTGAATTACTATTATCCTTGGTACAACTGGGGCTGGTATTATCCCGGCGGTGGCTACGGATGGTATTACCCAGGATACTATCCACCGGCAGTGACCAGCTATAGCACCGGGACCTTACTGGTGCAGATGATACACCCTGATGGCCAGGAGGATGGTGAATCCATCCCCGTGCATTGGGTGATGGTGATCGATGGTCTCTTCGAAGGCTCCGCTTCATCCATCGTGAACAGGATCGAACGCAACACGGACCAGGGCTTCAAGCAATCCCCTTACCTCAACAAACAATGAGCACTTCCCGGATCATGAAGTACGTCGGCGTTCCTGCCGTGCTCGCCTTGTTCGCTTTCCCTTCCTTGGCACAGACCGATGGGTTCTTCATGGCCCGATACCAGGTAGGTGTGCCCCGGGGATACACCAAGGAATACATCGACAGGACCAGCTGGAGAGGTTTCTCGGTCGGCTATCGTTGGATACCGGATGAGACCGTGACCTTCGGAATTGATCTGGCCTGGCAGGGATACGATAAGCAGAACGACTATAATACATACGAAGTAGGTACCGCCTCCATTTCGGGCGTGCAGTACCGCTACCAGAACACCTTCCAGATCAGCGGGCAAGCCGAATATGTCTTCAATCGCGGTGGTGATATCCGACCATACGCCGGCCTTGGCCTGGGCGGGTTGTACATCCGCCGGCTCACCAGCTTCGGCCTCTTCGAAGTGGAGCAGAACCCCTGGCAGTTCATGTTGCGACCCGGCGTGGGCTGTTCGTTCTACATGAGCAATGGCACGGCATTCCTGATAGGCCTGGATTACATGGAAGGCTTCAAGAACGCTGAGCTGGACAGTCAGAGCAATCTGGCTATCACCGTGGGATTCCTGTTCGGGTCCTGACCTAACGGCCTTTAAATGTCATCGCGACCACGATCATTCCTGAGTACACTGTGCCTCGCCTTGGCGCTTGTTTCCTGCACCACTACGAGCACGCGCTTGGTCACCAGCTGGCGCGACCCCGGATTCTCAGTGGACGAAGGCAAGTTCAAGAAGGTCCTTTACATCGCCCTGTTGAAGGATGAAAGCACGCGCCGCCTTGCGGAAGATCATCTGATCGGGCTATCCAACGGACATGGCATTGCTTCCTATGGCTACCTGGGTAACAATGTGGAAGCCCTGAACGACCCGGGCATGAACGAGCACCTCATCGCGGATGGGTTCGATGGTATCGTGATCATGAGGCTCATGGATGTCGGGAAGGAACAGACCTACGTACCTGGAAGCAGTGCCGGTTACTACGGTTCCCCCTACGGCTACTATGGTTATGCGGCTCCCATGTATTACGACCCCGGATACGTACGCACCGATGTGACCTATACCGTGGAGACCAACGTGTACACCACGCATGGCCCCAAATTGGTATGGACCGGCACCACCAGCACCGTGAACCCGAGCAGCCTCAACACCACGCTGGATGAGATCGTAACAGCGATCCACGACAACATGGTGGAAAAAGGCTTCATGCGCCCGGCACCGGAGCCGGCGGGAGGGACACGGCGTTAGTCACCATCGCTCAGCCTCGGACAAGGCGAAACAGTCGCAGCCCAGGGCGTCGTCCACAAAGTGTTTGAGCACGTGCATTTCCTCCTTGGAACGCCGTTTTCCCTCCTGGGCCAGTAGCCATAGAACCAGAGCCAGCAAAGGGGTAGGCAAAGCGACCCACCATCCCCAGGCCTCCGCACCGGCCACCTGTTGCGAGGCACCCATGGCGATGCCAAGCAGCGCGATCACGCTAAGGCCCAAGTACCCGCCCATGAACAGCATCCAGATGGTCGGATCAGGACCGATCTGGCAGCGGACGATGGTCCGGGCATCCGAACCACGGAGTTGCTCCAACTCCAGGTCCACATCCATTTGCGGGGTCCAGGCATGGCGTGCTTTTGAAGGGAATTGCAAGACGATGTGATGCCCGGTACCGGACAATTTCAAACCAAGGGGGTTCCCATCCTTTACGTGGGCCTGCACACGCTGTTTGATCACTTCCGGGTTCAGCGGAGTGCGGAAACGGAATCGCGGTCTGAACTCCAGTTCACTCATACGGATGAAGATGGGATCCACACTTTCGACCCCACATGACCTCTGTCATGAATGTTGGTCCAGCTTGATACCCTCGAAGCTTCGGCATGGACCCGCGGCCGGCCTTACCTTTACCGCATGAGTGCCACGCTTCTCACCATACTCCTCGGCATCGGCCTTCTGGCGCTTGCTTTCGCTGGTATTGCCGTGAAGATCTGGGCGAAGAAGGATGGGCAATTCGCGGGTACCTGCGCCAGCAACAACCCCTTGGTGCAGAAAGAGGGAGGCTCCTGCGGATTCTGCGGTGCCCGACCGGAGGAGCAATGCCGCCGGGAAGAGATAGCACAAGGCTAGGTCGTTCACCTCGGGCAATCCAAGGGCCATGCTCGCGCATGAGCGCAGAGTACATTATTCAACGGGCCAACCCGGCGTGGTCCAGATGACGAGGCCTCCCTGCCCATCATCGGAAATAAGGTAGGCCTCGAATTCCCGATGCCGACCGAGCCATACCTGGGCGGCTTCGGTCCCCATGACCATGAGGGCCGTCCCCAATGCATCCGCGGAAACACAGTCCTTGGCAATGACACTGGCGCTGAGCAGTGCGTGCATGGCCGGGCGGCCGGTACGCGGGTCGATGGTGTGACCATATCGCTTGCCATCCAGTTCGATGAACTTGCGGTAGTTCCCACTGGTAGCGAGGCTTTTGCCATCGAGCAGCACCACGGTCTGCCGCACATGGTCCGCACCTTCCACCGGTTTGTCTATCTGGATGGTCCAGAACTTCCCTTTTTCATTGACCCCACTGGCGGAAACCTCACCCCCTACTTCCACCATATGATCCGTGACCCCCAGTCCACGCAGGAATTCGGCGATGCGATCAACGGTATAGCCTTGCGCGATACCATTAGGGTCCAGCCGTACTCTGGGATCCGCCTTGTAATAGACCACGCTCGAGATCTTTTGCGATACAGGGTCCGTGACCTCCTCCATGGAAAGCCTGTTCAGCCCGACCAACGGTAGAAGCTCAGCTACCGCAGCGGTATCCAGCGCCTCCTTGCCAGGACGTCCCAGGCCCCATGCATCCACCAACGGAAGAACCGTTGGATCGAAGGCTCCATCGGTACCGAGGTAGGCACTCTCCGCATGGGCCAGCACCGTTCGGAAATGGACATCGTCCGTCCGGAAGCGATCCGCTGCCCTGTTGAACTGTGATACCGTGCTGGTGCTGTCCCACAAGCTCAGGCTCCGATCGATGACCCCGAGTATGCTGTCGATAGGAACACCTAGATCCCGCTTCTTCGTATCCAGGTATTTAATCCGGAAAGTGGTGCCTTGGGCTTCGCCTTCCAGAACCACCACATTTTCAGCCGATCCGCTCGACACGGAACCACCGCATGCCGCCAGGATCAACAAAGAACCGATCGGAATGAGAAAGCCCCTCGAGTGGCGGGGGGCTTCCATATTCCGACCCACTGATCGTCTTATCATCTCATCCGCTTATCCTCCAAAATCATCGAAGGCCACGTTCTCGGCTGGTACGCCCCAGTCGTCCACCATCTTCAATACGGCAGCGTTCATCAGGGGCGGTCCACAGAAGTAGAACTCAATATCCTCCGGCGCCTCATGCTTCTTCAGATACTGGTCGATCACCGCCTGGTGAACGAATCCTGTGAAACCATCCCCCTCGGTGTCATTGACATCCCTCTTTACCTTCCAATTGTCCTCCGGCAGAGGCTCACTGAGCACTACGAAGAACTTGAAATTCGGGAACTGCTTTTCGATGCTCTTGAAGTGATCCAGGTAGAAGAGCTCACGCTTGCTACGCCCGCCATACCAGTAGGTCACCTTGCGTCCACTCTTCAGCGTGTGGAAAAGATGGAACAAGTGCGATCGCATCGGGGCCATGCCGGCACCACCACCGATGTAGAGCATCTCCGCTTCCGTTGGTTTGATGAAGAATTCACCATACGGACCGCTGATGGTGACCTTGTCACCCGGCTTGCAACCGAAAACGAAGCTGGAGCAAATACCGGGATTCACATCCATCCAATCGTTCTTGGCCCGATCCCACGGCGGCGTCGCGATCCGGATGTTCAGCATTACGATGTTGCCTTCCGCGGGATGGTTGGCCATTGAATAAGCCCGGAAAATGGGCTCATCGTTCTTCATCTTCAGGTCCCACAGCTTGTACTTGTCCCACTCCGCCTTGAAGTCCATCGGATCCCTTCCCATGGCCACCAATTCCGGGTGAGCTGTGATATCCATGTCCTTGAAATCCACCTCGCATGGCGGAACATCGATCTGGATGTATCCACCTGCCTCGAACTCCAGGTGTTCTCCCGGAGGAAGCTTCACCACGAACTCCTTGATAAAGGAGGCCACGTTGTAATTGCTCACCACCTCGCATTCCCACTTCTTGATCCCGAAGATCTCCTCAGGGACCTTCACCTGCATGTCGTTCTTCACCTTCACCTGGCAACCCAAACGCCAATTGTCAGCGATCTGTTTGCGACTGAAGTACGGTGCTTCGGTCGGCAGGATCTCACCGCCCCCTTCCAGGACCTGGCACTTGCACATGGCACAGGTACCGCCACCACCACAGGCGCTGGGCAGGAAGATCTTGGCCTCGCTGAGCGTGGTGAGCAGGGTGCTGCCGGCATCCACGGTCACGGTCTTCTCCCCGTTGATGACAATGTTCACCTGCCCGCCCGGGGAAAGTTTGGCCTTTGCAAGGAGCAGCAATGCCACCAATAGCAGCATGACGACCAGAAAGACAGCGATAGTGATGAAGATGGTGGTACCCATG
>JAHEFL010000099.1 GCA_024640205.1 Flavobacteriales bacterium
TGCCGCCATGGCCATTTCGGTTCGTCATATCACGAAGCACTACGGGGAGCAAAAGGCACTCGACGACGTCTCCTTCGAGATCGGGGCGGGTGAAGTGGTCGGGTTCCTCGGACCGAACGGGGCCGGAAAGAGTACGATGATGAAGATCCTCACGTGCTACATACCGGCCACACAAGGGGATGCCATCGTGTGCGGCTACGATACGCGGACCCATGGCATGGACGTGCGCCGCAACGTGGGATACCTGCCGGAACACAATCCCTTGTACGTCGACCTCTACGTACGGGAGTACCTCGATTTCGTTGCGGGCATCCACGGGCTATCCGACCGCAGCGCCCGGGTGAAAAGAATGGTGGAGCAGGTGGGTCTAGGTCGCGAGCAGCACAAACGCATCGGGCAACTGAGCAAAGGCTATCGGCAGCGGGTGGGACTTGCCCAGGCCATGATCCACGATCCCCAGGTCCTGATCCTGGACGAGCCCACGAGCGGGTTGGATCCCAATCAATTGGTGGAGATCCGTAGCTTGATCAAAGCGATCGGCAGCGAACGGACCGTGATGCTCAGCACGCATATCATGCAGGAGGTGGAAGCCATCTGCGACCGCGTGATCATCATCGATCGTGGCCATGTAGTGGCGGACGACAAGGCCAGCACCCTGCGCAGCGGCAAGCAACAGAGCGCCTTGCTGGAGGTCGAATTCGATCGGAAGGCCCCAGCCAATGCCTTGCGGAACATACCGGGAGTGACCCAGGTGGTGCAAGGTGAAGGGAACCTATGGGTGCTCGCCCATTCCGCAGCGAACGACATCCGACCGGCCGTGTTCCAATTCGCGGTGGAGAATAAGCTCCAGGTCCTGGGATCGCGCAAGAGTGAGCGCGGTCTGGAGGAGGTCTTCAAGGAACTTACCCGGAACAAGGACTAGCTGGCGATGTCCCGCTACGACCGCATCGTGAACGGAGGGGTTCTGGTGGTACTCGCCCTAAACGCCCTGTGGGTGTTGGTGATCCCGAGCTTCCCCACGGTTGATGGCTGGCCTCATCTGCACACTGCCCGCATGCTGATGGACGGTACCCTGGGTGATGTGTATTGCCCGAACGAGGGAATGGTCCCGAACCGCATGGGGCATTGGGTACTGGGTGTTCTCCAGCTGGTCCTTCCCGCGTTGGCCGCGGAGCGCGTGATGCTGGCACTGCTCATCGGGCTCATGGGTTTCGGCACCTGGGCGCTCGCCAGAGCTATTGGTGGTGCCACCCCCCTGATCCTCCTGGTCCTGCCCTTCACATGGAACTTCCTGCTGGTCATGGGCTTCCATAATTTCCTGCTGGGTATCGGGCTCGCATTGGTCGGCGCGGCATTCTGGATCCGTTCGGGCCGCCGATCATGGTGGCACGTATTGGGCTTGTTCCTTTGGTCCCTTCTATTGCTGCAGACCCATTCCACTGGGCTTATGTTCTTCCTGCTGATCACAGGAACACACGAACTCGTGGCGCTCAACGGAGCGGACCAGCGGACACGTATCACCTTGGTCGGCAAGCAACTGCCTGTGTGGGTCGCGTTCGTTCTTGCATGTCTTCCCGCAACGATCCTGCTGCTGCGTTTCCACCTGGATCAGGGTGCGCAATGGAGCGGGCTGGCTCCGGCACAGGCGATCCATGACCTGAAAGAACTCAGGACCCTGTTGCTCTATGATGGATGGGACGAGGGCAAATTCGCCTACGCCATGAAGCTGGTGCTGATCGCCGGACTGGGTGCGGTGATGGTCGTGCGTACCCAAGGGGGGAGGGTACTGAGACCGTCCTTCGCAAAACGCGATGTCCTACTGCTGCTGGCGGTCCTGATCTTCGCGGTCCATCCCTTCATTCCGGATTCCACCGGGGCTGCCAGCTATATCACGGTCCGTCTTCAGCTCATGGGTCTGTTGTTGTTCATCACCTGGTTGGGGAGCGGACCGATGCCCTTGTCCGCATCCTTCGTTCCAGTGATCCTGCTTCTCCTGGTGCATCAGGCACGACTTCGCTACATCAGCGATACGATGAACCCTCTTGCAGAACAACGCGACCTGGTCATGCAAGCCGCGCAACAGCTTCCGGAAGGGGCCGTGGTATTGCCCGTTTCATTCGAGGAACAATGGGTTCTGGGACATCTGACCTCCTTGTTGGCCGTGGACCGGAAGGTGACGCTCCTGGAGAACTACGAGTGCAGCAATGACTATTTCCCGCTTCGCTGGTGTCCTTCACTCCCGGAGCGCTTGATCATGCACCTTGGAGGCCAGGACCGTTGTTTGGGATGGTTGCCGGAACACACCTCGTCGGGGGCATGGCCGGTGATCGACCATATCGTGGTGCTGGGTATGGACACCGCTGGAACGCGTTGCGGATCACCCATTCTGGAAAGGATCCTTGCCGAGGAATATGTGGAAAGCTATGGCAATGGCTACGCCCGCATCCATACCAGACAGCTTTCGCCATGACAGAATGGTGATCGTTGGATCGAACACTTTGCCAAGCGCGCGGGAACTTCTTCCTTTGCGCCTCCGAAACCGGAACATACCATGCCCTATCTCTTCACTTCCGAATCCGTCAGCGAAGGCCATCCCGATAAAGTCGCCGACCAGATCAGCGATGCCCTGATCGACCATTTCCTCGCCTTCGACCCCACCAGCAAGGTGGCCTGCGAGACCCTCGTAACGACGGGCCAGGTGGTGCTGGCCGGCGAGGTGAAGAGCAAGGCTTACCTGGATGTGCAGCAGATCGCACGCGATGTGATCGCCAAGATCGGCTACACGAAGAGCGAATACATGTTCGAGGCACATAGCTGCGGTGTGCTGAGCGCCATCCACGAGCAGAGCGCGGATATCAACCAGGGGGTGGAGCGCAAGAAGCCAGAAGATCAGGGTGCCGGTGACCAGGGCATGATGTTCGGATACGCTACGAATGAGACCGACAATTACATGCCCCTGGCCCTTGACCTGAGCCATTGGTTGCTCAAGGAATTGGCCGCCATCCGCAAGGAAGGCAGGGTGATGACCTACCTCAGGCCCGACGCCAAGAGCCAGGTGACCATTGAATACGGTGATGACAACCAACCCAAGAGGATCGATGCCATCGTGGTAAGCACGCAGCACGATGACTTCATCAAACCAAAAGGTGCCAGCAAAGGCGCAAAGGAGGTTGCGGACAAAGCCATGCTGGACCGTATCAAGAAGGACATCATCGGCATTCTCATCCCTCGGGTGAAAAAGCAGTTGTCGAAGCGGGTCCAGGCCCTTTTCGGCACCGACATCACCTACCATATCAACCCTACCGGAACTTTTGTGATCGGTGGTCCGCACGGCGACACCGGCCTCACCGGTCGCAAGATCATCGTGGACACCTACGGTGGAAAAGGAGCACACGGTGGTGGTGCCTTCAGCGGCAAGGACCCCAGCAAGGTGGACCGAAGTGCCGCCTATGCCACACGCCATATCGCCAAGCACCTGGTGGCTGCCGGTGTTTGCGACGAGGTGTTGGTGCAGGTTGCCTACGCCATCGGAGTGGCCAAGCCGGTCGGCCTATACGTGAATACATACGGCACGGCCAAGGTGAAGATGAACGATGGTGACATCGCCCGGACCATTCTCGGAATGAAGGAATTCGACATGCGCCCTTATTTCATCGAGCAGCGCTTCGCACTTCGAACTCCGATCTACAGTGAGACCGCCGCCTATGGTCACATGGGCCGCAAGACCCAAGTGGTGACCAAGAAGTTCAAGAACGCCGGCCAGGAGGCCAAAGTGACCGTGAAGCTCTTCCCCTGGGAGGAGTTGAATGCCTTGGACGCGGTGAAAAAGGCGTTCAAGCTTAAATAGGACGTTCGATCCTCGCTTCACGAACAGGTCAGTGACAAGCATTGGTGGGATCAACCCGATCCCCTACATTTGCAGCCCATTTTCCCAGAAGACCCATGTACGCCATTGTTGATATCGCAGGCCAGCAGTTCAAGGTGAAGCAGGCCCAGAAGTTGAAAGTGCACCGCCTGGAGGCAGAGGAAGGAAAGCACGTGGAGCTGGACAAAGTGCTGCTCGTAAGCGACGGCAAGACCGTTTCCGTAGGCACTCCCGTGGTGGAGGGCTTCCGCATCGCGGCCAAGGTGATCGCCCACAGCAAGGGTGACAAAGTGCTTGTTTTCAAGAAGAAGCGCCGTAAGGGTTACCAGAAGATGAATGGCCACCGGCAGGCCATTACCGAACTGTGGATCGAAGCCATCCTGGGAAAGGGTGAGAAGTTCGATGCCAGCAAGAGCAGCGCGCCCAAGCCCTTAGCAGTGGCCACCCCTGCCAAAAAGGTGAAGAAGGAAGCTGCGCCGAAGGCGGAGACCAAAAAGGCCGCGGCAAAGAAGACCGCCGCACCGAAAAAGGCCGCGGCCAAGAAGGCTGCACCGAAAAAAGCGGCCAAGAAAGCCGCCCCTAAAAAGAAGGACTGAGCCCCTGAGGCACAACCCCGTACAAGACCCCAAGAGCCATGGCACACAAGAAAGGAGCAGGTAGTTCAGAGAACGGACGCGAGTCGCACAGTAAACGACTGGGCGTAAAGATCTTCGGTGGCCAGACCGCCATCGCTGGCAACATCATCGTGCGCCAGCGTGGTACCAAGCACCATCCCGGCAGGAATGTGGGGATCGGCACCGACCATACCCTCTTCGCCACTGCGGACGGTATCGTGAAATTCGAGAAGAAGCGCGGCGAACGCAGCGTGGTGAGCATCGTGCCCGCCGAGCAGAACTGATCGGTAGCAGCAACTTTTTCGAAAGCCCTGTCCGCCGTTCGGCGGACAGGGCTTTTTCTTGACCCGCCCGGTGCCTGAGCACCTTCTACCTTTGCACACCAAGATCCCGGAAGAACCATGCTGGAGTTGCCGTTCCTGAGAACGAACCGTGAAGAGGCCGAACAGCGCCTCGCCAAGCGGAACATTGATGCCAAGGGTCTGGTGGACCAAGCCATTGCCCTGGATGAGGACCGCCGCGCTACGCAGGTCGAGATGGATGCCCGACTGGCGGATCTGAACACCCTGAGCCGCAGCATCGGGGAACTCCTGAAGAGTGGAAAGAAGGACGAAGCGGAAGCCGCCAAGGCACGCACCACCGAACTGAAGGCCGCCACCCAGCAGCTCAAGGAGAAGCTGGAAACGACGGAACAGGCGCTCCACGACCACCTCTGCACTATTCCCAATGCACCGCATGCCAAGGTGCCGACAGGGAAAACCCCTGAGGACAACACCGTGGTGTTGGAGGAAGGCAGGGTACCGGAGCTACCCGCCGATGCCAAGCCGCATTGGGAGCTGGGTGAGGAATACGGATTCCTGCACATGGAGCTTGGCGTGAAGGTCACCGGTGCAGGCTTCCCGGTCTATAGCGGCCAGGGAGCGCGCCTGCAACGGGCCTTGATCTCGTTCTTCCTGGACAAAGCAGTGGAGGCCGGGTACCGGGAGATCATTCCGCCGCACATGGTGAACGCCGCCAGCGCTTTCGCAACGGGCCAACTGCCGGACAAGGAAGGCCAGATGTACCACGCTACCGTGGACGACCTCTACCTGATACCGACCGCCGAAGTGCCCATCACCAACCTGTACCGTGACGAATTGCTGGACGCGGACAAGCTTCCGGTGAAAATGGTGGGATACACACCCTGTTTCCGTCGGGAGGCGGGCAGCTATGGCGCGCACGTGCGTGGCCTGAACCGGGTCCATCAATTCGACAAAGTGGAGATCGTGCGGCTTGAGAAACCGGAGGACAGCTACGCAGCGCTGGAGGAGATGGTGGAGCATGTGAAAGGATTGCTTCGCGCTCTCGAACTCCCTTACCGACAACTACTGCTCTGTGGAGGGGACATGGGATTCGCCAGCGCCCTCACCTATGATATGGAGGTGTACAGCGCTGCCCAGAAACGCTGGTTGGAGGTCAGTTCCATCAGCAATTTCGAGACCTTCCAAAGCAACCGCTTGAAGCTCCGTTACCGGTCTGAGGACAAGAAGAACCGCTTGGCACACACCCTCAACGGCAGCGCCCTGGCCCTCGCACGGATCGTAGCAGCCATCCTGGAGAACAACCAGACGCCCGACGGCATCCGGATACCGAAGGTCCTTCAGCCATATACCGGCTTCGCGATGATCACCAAATGAGCAACGGGATACTGACCACCGCTCTGATCGCGTTGGCCTGGGGTGGCCTTACGGAAGGATGCCGTACCGCACCCGATCCGGCCCAGTTGAACGAGGTACAGGGGATGATCACGACCATGGAAGCTGCACAGCTGACGTTGAATGAACTGGATGCGGACCGCTTCGACCGATTGGACCAACTGCACACCGAGCAGCGGGATGCCTTCTTGCAGCGCTTCGAGGATACCCTGGACCGGGAAGGAGCGAAACTCCTCGGGGATCATTACCTCGTGTTGCGCGATGCGGCTTCCATGGCGGAAGCTCATCGGCGGGTGCGGCAGGAGGTGGCCGGCACCGTGGACCGCTTGAGGAACTTGCACACGGACCTGAAGGTCGGTGCTTTGGGCCCGAAGGAGGGTGGCACGATGATCGCCAGCGAACGGGAACAGGTGGAAGCGCTTGAGGTGAACGTACATCGGACCATTTCCAACTACCGCACTGCCCAACACATTTGGGATGGGCTCCAGGAGGTGGACAGCGCGC
>JAHEFL010000100.1 GCA_024640205.1 Flavobacteriales bacterium
AGAATGGAAGTTGCTATCGGCTCGCCTGCTGGCCGAGGACCTGCATGCCCTTCAGGCCACGTTCCAGGAACGCCCTGTAGTCCTTCACGGCCGGGGTATAACCCACGGGATCCGTCAGCAGGGTTCCTTCCGGGCTTAACAGGGCGTAGTACGGTTGGCTGCTTATCACGAAGGTCTCCAGCTGTACAGTGCTCCATTTGTTCCCTTGCGTCCTGATGAGCTTTTCCTTGCCAGTACAGGTCACGTACTCGTGTTGCTCCTCCTTAGGGAGTTCGCGCTTGTCATCGACGTACAGCGATACCAGCACGTATTCATTCTCGATCAACTCCTTCACCTCCTGTTCCGGCCACACGTGCTCTTCCATCTTACGGCAGTTCACGCAGGCCCATCCGGTGAAATCGATCATCACAGGCTTGTTCACCTCCTTGGCGTGGGCAAGCGCTGCATCCAAGTCATGGAACGCCTCGGCTTTCTTCGGCAGGATCCAGGAATAACCCACGGGAGGCGCCAGGCCGCTCATCAACGCCATCGGGGTGAATGTCCCCGCCTTGCTGTCCACCCGAAGACCGAAAGCAAGGTAAAAGGTGGCCGCAGTGAACAGGCCGATGAAGCTCCAACGCATCACGGAGCGTGACTTAACGGGACTATCGTGTGGAAAGCGGATCAAACCGAAGAGATACAGAACGATGCCCAACGAACAGAGCACCCACACGACCATGAACAGTTCGTAGGGCACGATGGACCACTGCTTAACCAGGTCCGCGTTGCTGAGGAATTTGAAGGCGAGGGCGATCTCGGCAAAACCGAGCACCACCTTCACACTGTTCAACCAACTACCGCTTCGTGGAAGGGAATTGAGCCAGCTCGGGAAGAGAGCGAAAAGCGCGAATGGGAGTGCGAGCGCCAGACCGAACCCACCCAAGCCTGCGGTGAGTTGCCATGCACCACCATCGGCGGTGAGCGCCCCCGCAAGAAGCGAACCCAGGATCGGACCCGTACAGCTGAAGCTTACCAATGCCAGTGTGAGCGCCATGAAGAAAATGCCCACGAGGCCACCAAATTTGGAGGCCTTCGCATCCATGCTGTTCACCCAACTGCTCGGCAGGGTGATCTCGAAATAACCGAAGAAGGAGACCGCGAAGACCAGGAAGATGACGAAGAAACCGATGTTGAGCCAGGGGTTCGTGCTGATCTCATTGAAGATCTCCGCGTTCACCGAACCCAACACATGGAACGGGACACTGAACAAGAGATAGATGCCGAGGATGAATCCGCCGTAGGTCAGTGCGTTCTTAAGTCCTTTGGCCTTGTCCTCACTGCCTTTGGTGAAGAAGCTCACCGTGAGCGGGATCATCGGGAAAACGCACGGAGTGAGCAACGCCACCAGCCCACCCAGGAAACCCAGGAAGAAGATGCGCCAGAGCGTCGCGCTCTCCCTCACTTCACTCACCTCATTGGAAGCCTTCACGACCGGCGCGTTCAGATCCACCGAAGCGAGTTTGTATTTGCAATCCGTTCCAGCTGCCACCGTCCGTGATCCGATCGAGATCGCACCTGTGGTGAGGTTCACCGAAAAGGGCATGGGATCCGGGAAGAGGCACTGGGTATCATCACAGGTCATGTAATTCACGACCCCAGTAATATCCTTCGTAGCATCGAGTACCTCTACGTCCTGCACGAAGGTGACCAGGTGCTTGAATTTGCGGACCTTGACCCCGAACATGTCGTCCATGCCTTCCTGCATATCTGCACTTCTCTCCTCGGCCATGGACGGGAACCGGGCAGGCGCCAGGCTATCCAGGACGAAACTGCTGGGAATGGGACCGATCCCGAATTCGACCTGTGAGTAGACATACCACTTCTCCTGTATTTCAGCCCTGAAAAGGAAGCGCCAAAGACCGTCGTTCACCTTCTCAGTCGTCAAGGTCCAGGCCACCGGCTCCTCTTCTGCCGGCGGCAAGATGTTGCCTTGGTCCCCGCTTTTGAAGGGCAGTCCGGATAGTTCGTGGCGATCCGATGGCAGCTCGACCAGGTAGAACACCATGGTCGGAGGAAGGCACATCTCATCGTTGCAGGTCATGTATTCAAAAAACCCGGTGATGGGAGTCGCTGGGTCCAAGGTGTTGACGCGCTGAGTGAACGTGGCCGCCTCCTTGAACTTCTTCACCTCCATGCCGAAGACCTCGTCCATGCCTTCGAGCACCTTTTTTCCTGTCTCTTGCACTTTCCCGACCGTGGTCACACCCGGAACGGTATCCACTACCACGGATGTCGGCCAGGGTCCCATGTCCCCGTAATTCTTCTGGGAATAAACGCTCCAACCCTTCGCGATCGTCGCATGGAACTCCAGATCGTAAACCCCTTCGCCCACAGGCATTGAACGAATGGACCAGGTCACCGGTTCCTCGTTGGCAGCCGGTCCTGAGCCAAGGCCGGGAGGTTGGCCCATCGCAAAGCTTCCCCAAAGGACAGCGAACAGTACGATCGGGAATCTCATCATATCCTATGGCTTCGGTGCGTGCTCATTGAACTGAACGCCGAACGGTACCGCCACCGGTGGCAGGCAGGTGTGATCATTACAGACCATGTATTCGACCTCCCCTGCCACGCTGAACGTATCCTGGGTGGTAGCTCGGATCGACTGAACGAAGCGGGCGCTGTTCGAATGGTGGCGCACCACCATCGCAAAGTTGGGATCATACTCCTCCTGCGGTTCGGGACCGGATACGTCGCCCACCAGTTCATATCGGTCCGACCTCTCGAAACGGAACACAGTGGGTATCGGTCCATCCTCACGAGGTAGTGAGGTGGCATAGACATGCCATCCATCCGCTATCGCAGCGGTCAGCACCACTTGCAAATGCCCGTCCTCGTTAGCGGCGGATGAAATGGTCCATGCCACGGGAGGATCTTGCGCCCCCCCGAAAAGCAGGGTGATGAATAATGCGAACAGGAACATGATCGATAACTGAACAAAAATAGGCCGGGCCGCACTGTTGGCGGCCCGGTGTCTGACAGGATCCTTGTGATCCCACCGCACGGAATTGGCGCTATGGGATCTCGATACTGACGACCCGAGAAACAGGAATGGACATACCGTATTTGAGTACGATGTTCTCCGGATCAAAGGTCCAAATGGTGGTTTCCACGGCTTTGAGCCCTTCATCATCCTGGAAGGTGATGCGGCATTTACCATGTTCCGCATTCCCGAGGCGGGTGGCTTCGTGCATCCGGAAGTAGATCTCCTTACGCTGCTCCTTCGAAAGCGGTATCGGCTGGCGCGGAAAACGAAGACCGGCGATCAGCTCCTTGGCAATGACTGTGGTGTTCGGTGCAAGCATGGTTGTGTGGATCAGGGAACCTGAATATATGGCAGGAAAGGAGCATTCGATACTCTTGTTACGAACTTTTCCTTCCGTTGCGCCGCGCTCAGGGTCCGGTCCATTCGCATCGAAAGACCTTTCGGGTGCCATGCTGGATGCGGTAGCGATCATCAATGACATGGCCAATAACCCACACGATGTCATCCGCACTGACAAGGACAAAGGTGGTCTCCTTGCGATCGCGCGGGACCTTTGCATCGATCAGTATGTCACTGACCAGCTTGGTGCCTTCCATTCCCAGCGGTCTGATCCGATCACCGGCCTGCCATGGGCGCAACGTTAATGGGCCCCGAAAGGGGTCCGCGTCCAGCCATACCGTTAGGTTGCTCGCATCGGGGCGGAACTCCTTCGGATCATGAACACTCATGCGGAGTGGCGCATCCTGAGGAATGCGATCCAGTTCATTCCAAGTCCAGCTACCGACACCAGGAGGCACGGTGATCACCAGTTCTTCCCGATCGACGAAGACCCGTAGTTCTCCTTCCTGGAATTGGGATCCCGTGGCCCTGTTGCGGAGCGCAGCCAGAACATCGGCGATATGCTCCGGATGGAACCCCTTTCCGCGCAGCAGATGATGCAGCACCATGGTGGGCGTTCCCGAACCCAGTATCAACTCAAAGGGTATGCGTCGCGATCCATCCTCGGAGGTTCCGATACCCTCCAGGATCCGTTCCATGTTTCCCGCTGCGGCCAGCACCAACTCGCGATGGAACTGAACATCGCGCCGAAGCACACGGGAAGCACCGGGTCGCAGGGCTTCCATGAACGGGATCAATTCATGGCGCACCCGGTTGCGGAGGTATTTGGGGTCCGTATTGCTGGCATCCTCCCGGTACGGTACACCATACTTCTCCGCGTAGCGCACAATATCTTCCCTGCCGACCGCCAACAGTGGCCTGATGACCGGACCGTTCCGCGGGCTGATCCCCGCCCTTCCGCGACTGCCCGATCCGCGGAGCAGGTTCACGAGCATGGTTTCCACCGCATCATCCTGGTGATGCGCCAGCGCGATGATGCCCGGTCCTTCACGGACGAGCTGCATGAACCATTCCCGTCGAAGTTGCCGGGCCGCCATCTGAACACTGATACCCGTTCCTGATGAAAGACCTTGGACATCCACACGTTCACTCCGGAACGGGATCCCGTGCTCATTACACCTGTCACGCACGAACGCCAGGTCATCGTCGCTCTCCGACCCTCTTAGGCCATGATCCACGTGGGCCACATGGCATGGATGACCGAGCTCAAGCAACACGTCCAGCAGCACCATGCTGTCCACGCCTCCGCTGACACCGACCCACATGGGTGCCCTATCCTCGGCAAGTTCCTGCTCAGCGATGAATGCACGCACCAGTTCACGCATGTTCCAGGGCATTCATGATCGATCGGGCCTTCAATTCACATTCCTCCCATTCCCGCTCAGGGTCGCATGTGGCGGTAAGGGCGCTTCCGGTCGTTAATGAAGCCCACTGGCTCTCGGCATCGTAGAGAACGGTCCTGATCACCACGTTCAGGTCGCCGGTCCCGTCCGGAGCGAAGAAGCCAAGTGTTCCACTGAAAAGCCCCCGGTGCTTCTCCTCCATTTCGTCGATCAACTGCATGGCCCGGATCTTCGGCGCACCGGTCATGCTGGCCATCGGGAATGCGGATCGAACGGCATCCATGGGATCAAGGCCATCCCGAAGCACGGCGCTGACCGTGCTGATCATTTGATGAACGGCAGGGTAGCTGCGCACGACACAAAGCTCATCCACGTGCACACTCCTGCTCGCGGCCACCCTCGAGAGGTCGTTGCGCATCACATCCAGCGCCATGATGTTCTCGCTCCGCTCCTTCGCATCCGATCGCAGTTCCTCGGCCAGCCGGCGGTCCTCCACCCCATCCATGGAACGCGGACGAGTGCCTTTCATGGGTTGTCCGATGAGCTGGGTGTGGTCGAAGGCCAGGAATCGTTCCGGGCTTGCACACAAGGCGAAGTGCCTGCCCGAGCGATGGAACGCCGCGAAGGGAGCTTGCGTATGCTCGTGGATCAAGGCGAACGAACCGAATGGATCGAAACCGGGAAGGTGGGCACGACGCTCGGTGCAGTAGTTGATCTCGTAGATATCCCCTCGCTGAATATGGCTTAACAGGTTACTTGCCTTGCCCAAATAGACTTCACGATCGGTCACTGCTTTCCAGGGGTTGTGTGGCAGTGTTTCCGGAACGGATGGATCCGAGAAAAGCATTCGTGCGAATTCCTTGGCGTCCCGTTCATCGCCCTCGAGCGCATGGACCCGGACGGATCCTGACCTCCATTCGAACACCCAACGGGGCACCCACCAATGTTCCATTGGCAAGATCCCCAGAGTCGGAGGTATGCGCCGCTTCACATCGGGGCCGGGATCATAACACCGATGTCCGAAGGTCCAGTCCTGCACGACACCATTACCGGCAAAGGCAGGCGCCTCACAAGACCGGTATAGCCCGACACCCAACACGGCTCTGTCCTGATCGGCGATGGCCCGGTATAGGAAGGTCTCCTCGCCGCGCAGCGCCCTCCAGTCGGGTGTTCCTCGCTGGCCCAGATCGATAGTCCTTCGGATCACAGCGCCAAGTTATCCGCGAGATCGATCACCGGGTTCCCGGCGGGCAAGCTGGATCCTCCGCAGGCCCAGGACACCAATGAGAAAGAGCGAAATGATCACGGCTATCCTTCCGGTCAGGTCGCCGTGCCGCACGAAGAAGGTGATGCGTTCATTGAGATGCACCGTGCCTTTCCGGACATCCTCCTTCCACCAACCCGTGCGCTGGTGGATGCCACCGCGCTGATCGATGAAACAGGAAATACCCGTATTCGCCGAACGCACGATGGATCGCCGGGTCTCGATGGCCCGCAGCGGAGCGAATGCCAAATGTTGGTGATAGCCGGGCGAATCATCCCACCAACCATCGTTTGTCATGATCGCGATCACGTTGCCGCCATTCCTGACATGGGCCGCCACATGCTCGCCGAAAACGGATTCATAGCAGATGGCAGGCACGATCTTCAGTCCCGTGCCTTCATCCACCAGCACACTGCGTTCATCCTGCTGCGCAAGACTGCCCGTGGTACCGCCCAGGTCGATGGCGAGGTGACCCAACGGTCCCAGGTGCTTCTCGAACGGCATCAGCTCCACACCGGCCACCAATTTGCTCTTGCGGTATTGTTGCAAGGGACCGACGGACGGCAGGAAGACCGCCGCGTTCGCAGCATCGTAGTGCAGTGC
>JAHEFL010000101.1:0-1966 GCA_024640205.1 Flavobacteriales bacterium
CAGGCTTGACGACCTTTTTTGTCGTCCTGGCTGCCTTTTTCGGTGCGGGTTTTTTGGCCATGGCTATCCCGGATTCGTTGAAGATCCGCAAATATAGGCCGATCGGAGCCTCAAGCGCCCTTTCGGGAAAGCGAAAGCGAGCATCGCGCCATGCCTTCAAGATCCAGTTCATGAACACGCTCACGAGGCCCGTCCAGGGAGTCTACAAGTACTTGATCCTCAGGCGTCAGGGCGAGAGTTTCGGTAAGAATATGGTGTAAATGACCCGAAACCGCTGATTCGAACCGCTCATCCCCGTTGCGCTGGATCCTCAGGTCGATCCGGTCCGTCACATCGAACCCAGATTCCTTGCGCAAGCTCTGTATCCGACTTACCAGTTCGCGGGCGATCCCTTCTTGCAACAGACTGTCGTTCAATGTGATATCCAATGCAACCGTCACCTTGCCCTCGCTGGCCACACTTAAGCCTGGAACGGTGTCCGCAGTGATCTCCACCTCCTCAAGCCCCACCTCGACCACCTGGTCTTCAATGGATAAGCTGATCTTCCCATCCTGCTCCAACGAATTGATATCCTCCTGGTCCAGTCCATTGACGGCGGCTGCCACACTCTTCATCAGTTTACCCATTCTGGCGCCCAGCTTCTTGAAATCCGGTTTGACCTTTTTCGTGAGCTTGCTCTCGCTCGGATCCATCAGCACCAGTTCCTTCACATTCACTTCGCCGAGCACCAATTCCCGGATCGCTTCCAACCGGGTGCGCATGGTCTCATTCAGCACCGGCACCATCATTTTTTGCAATGGCTGGCGCACGCGATGCCCTTCGAGCTTCCGGATGCTCAATACCAACGAGGTCAGGGTTTGGGCCAGTTTGGTGCGTTCCTCAAGCTCGGTGTCAATGAGCGCATCGTCATGCCTGGGCCAATCGCTCAAGTGCACTCCCTTTGTAGCGCTCGGAGTTCCAGCATGCAGGTCGCGGTATAGCCGGTCGCTGAAGAAGGGCGCGATAGGTGCACTGAGCATGGCGATCACTTCCAGGCAGCGATGCAAGGTCTGATATGCAGCGAGCTTGTCAGGGCCCATTTCACCTTTCCAGAAGCGCCGTCGGTTCAGGCGCACATACCAATTGCTCAG
This sequence comes from Flavobacteriales bacterium, assembly GCA_024640205.1. GTDB lineage: Bacteria > Bacteroidota > Bacteroidia > Flavobacteriales_F > PHOS-HE28 > PHOS-HE28. Next base: position 1,131 of record JAHEFL010000101.1, read on the forward strand.
GTCCTCCACCACGAAGTCCTGGATCGCGCGGGCAGCGATCGTAGGCTCGTAGTCGGAGTAATTCGTATCGGCCAACTTGATCAGCGAGTTGAGGCGGGAGAGGACCCATCGGTCCATTTCAGCTCGCCGCTCCATCGGCACGCGTTCCGCCGTGCCATCGACCCCGTCGATGTTCGCGTAAAGCGCGAAGAAGTTGTACGTGTTGAAGAGCGCCCGGAAGAACTTCCGCTGTACCTCGGTGATACCCTCCGTGTCGAACTTCAGGTTGTCCCAGGGTGATGCGTTACTGATCATGTACCAACGCACCGCATCGGCGCCGAACTCGTCCAGCGTCTTGAACGGGTCCACCGCATTGCCAAGTCGCTTGCTCATCTTCTGGCCATGTTTGTCCAGCACCAGGCCATTACTCACCACGGTTTTGTAAGCCACCTGGTCGAAGACGAGGGTGCTGATGGCATGCAGCGTATAGAACCAGCCACGCGTCTGATCCACCCCCTCAGCGATGAACGCGGCCGGGAACTTCTCCTTCAGGTCGGCTTCGTTCTCAAACGGATAATGCAGTTGTGCATACGGCATGCTGCCGCTGTCGAACCATACGTCGATAAGGTCGGTCTCCCGATACATGGGCTTTCCACTGGGCGATACGAGCACAATGTTGTCGGCATAGGGCCGGTGCAGATCCACGGTATCGTAGTTCGCATCGCTCATGTCCGACGGGTCGAAAGCGGCGTACGGATCCTCCTCCATCACACCGGCCTGGATGCTTTTCGCGATCTCCTCCTTCAGTTGCTTCAAGGTGCCGATGCACAGCTCCTCATCCCGATCGCTTGTGCGCC
>JAHEFL010000101.1:1976-6620 GCA_024640205.1 Flavobacteriales bacterium
TTGTGCGCCAGATCGGAAGTGGCACACCCCAGTACCGACTGCGGCTCAAGTTCCAGTCCTGCAGGTTCTCCAGCCAGTTCCCAAAACGACCGGTCCCGGTGCTTTCCGGTTTCCAATTGATCGTTCTGTTGAGTTCGATCAAGCGGTCCTTCTTTGCCGTGGTGCGCACGAACCAGCTGTCCAGAGGGTAGTAAAGGATAGGCTTGTCAGTACGCCAACAATGGGGGTAATTATGCTCGTACTTCTCCACCTTGAAGGCGCGGCCCATCTCCTTCAACTTGATGCTGATCTCCACGTCCACGCTTTTCTCCGGGGCTTTGCCGATCGGGTAGTATTCGTTCTTCACAAACTTGCCCGCGAACTCGCCCATCTCCTTGGTGAAGCGGCCTTGAAGGTCCACGAGCGTAAGCGAACCGATGTTATGCTGGCGAGCCACTCGCATGTCGTCGGCACCGAAGCTCGGAGCGGTGTGCACCACGCCCGTGCCGTCCTCGGTGGTCACGAAATCACCTCCAATCACTTTGAAAGCATCGCCCTGAACGGGTTGCGCGTAAGGCAGTAGTTGCTCATACGTGATGCCTTCCAACTGGTGGCCATAAAACTCCAGGTCCATGGTCCAGGGAATTTGCTTTCCATCGCCTGCATATGCCGTAGACGCGCTTTCCCAGGCCGCCTTATCGACCAGGTTCTTTTCATTGAAATAGGCACCTACCCGCGACCTGGCCAGCACCATGGTCTGGGGTTCGTGGGTGTATGGGTTGAACGTCCTGATCCGCACATATTCCAGCTTTGGCCCCACACTGAGCGCCGTATTACTGGGCAGTGTCCATGGCGTGGTTGTCCAGGCCATGATGAAGACCTCGCCGAACGCATCATGGAACAGGAATCCGCTGGCGCCATCCTCGATCACCTTGAACAAAGCCACGGCGCTGGTGTCTTTCACGCTCTTGTATGTGCCGGGCTGGTTCAGTTCGTGCGAACTGAGGCCAGTGCCGGCGGCCGGAGAATACGGCTGGATGGTGTAGCCCTTGTACAACAGGTCCTGATCGTACAGTTGCTTCAACAACCACCACACGCTCTCGATGTACTTGGTCTGGTAGGTCACGTACGGATGCTCCAGGTCCAGCCAGAAGCCGATCCGTTTCGTGAGCTCGTTCCATACATCGGTGTAGCGCATCACGGCCTTTTTGCAGGCCGCGTTGTACTCTGCGATGCTGATGGTGGTGCCGATGTCCTCCTTGGTGATGCCGAGCTCCTTCTCCACCCCAAGCTCGATCGGCAGGCCATGCGTGTCCCAACCGGCCTTTCGGTGCACGAGCTTTCCCTTCTGCGTTTGGTAGCGGCAGAAGATGTCCTTGATCGCGCGGGCCATCACGTGGTGGATGCCCGGCAGCCCGTTCGCGCTCGGCGGACCTTCATAGAACACGAAGGGTGGCGCATTCTTGCGCAGTTCCAAGCTTCTGCCAAAAGTGTCCTCAGCCTCCCATTGCTTCAGCACCTCATCGGCGATAGTGGTGAGATCGAGTTCGTCGTATTGCGGGAAACGCTTGTCCATTGCGGGCTTCAACAGGGCCGCGAAGATAATCCTTGACCCGAAGGGACTAGCTTTGCTAAATGCGGCTATTCGCACTACCCGTGGTCCTGATCTCAGCCGGCCTTTTCGCACAGGGTATCGTCCCGACCATGCTTTCCGATCTGCAGCCACCGATCCATGAGACAAGTGGTCTTTTGGTGGTGGATGGACAGGTATGGACGCATGGTGATAGCGACAATGCCAACAGTCTGTATCAGATCGATCCGGTGACCGGGACCATTTTGAGGGAGGTGGTGCTATCCAATGGAAGCAACGTGGATTGGGAAGAGGTCACCACGGATGGTGCCTGGGTTTTCGTTGGTGACATCGGGAATAACCTGGGCAACAGAACGAACTTGCGCATCTATCGTTTCCCGCTTGCTGAGTTGACTGATGAGCAAGTGACCTCGGTCCAGGTGGATACCATTCGTTTTGCTTATGCGGACCAGACGGACTTCACTCCGGCCAACCAGGCCACCAATTGGGACTGCGAGGCATTCCTGGCCATGGACGACAGCCTTTTTCTCTTCACCAAGAATTGGGTCGACCTGAGAACCCACCTGTACATACTTCCTGCATCTCCTGGAGATCATTTGGCCCAACGACGGGATACGTTGGATGCAATGGGCTTGATCACCGGCGCAACCTATGATGCACAGAGCGGGGTCATCGCCCTGATCGGTTATACCCCTGTCCTGACACCTTTCGTTTGGCGTTTATCGGACTATGATGGGCATGCCTTTTTCGATGGTGTGAGCGCGCGATACAATGTGCAACTTGGTCTCACCCAAATGGAGGCCATCGCATGGGAGGTTCCGGATACGGCTTACCTCAGCAACGAGTCCGGCCTCTTTGGCACAGCTCATCTTTGGTCGGCTTTCATCGGGGCTCCTGTTCAGCAGGCGACAACGGATATCCCAGTGAGAGATGTACAAGCGGCTTTGCGGCCGAATCCGGCGAACGCCGAGGTACGAATCACGGGGATCAGCGGACAGGTCCGGGTCCGGATCTTGGATGAACATGGTGTGGAGGTCTTGCAGCGCGAACTGAAGGCGGAAGGCACCATTTCGGTACAAGCCCTTGCTGCCGGCGCCTATGCAGTGGAACTGATCAATGGCTCCAACGTGGAACGACATCGTTTAGTCATTGTGAGGTAAGGTATTTTCGCGTTCCGTTCGTCGGATCGTTCGGAGGGCGGAAGAGATACCACAGTGCATGCAAGAGAATATGGATACCTATTCATTCAAGGGTAGGAAGGCATTGATCCGTGTGGATCTGAATGTTCCGCAGGATGCCGCTGGCAACGTAACCGATGATACGCGTTTGCGGGCGGTGCTTCCCACGATCAAGAAGGTGCTTGGCGATGGCGGCAGTGTCATCCTGATGAGCCACTTGGGAAGGCCCAAGGGGAAGGTGGTCGAAGCCATGAGCTTGCGCCCGATCGCAGCGTATCTATCTGGTCTGATCGAACGACCGGTACTGTTCGCGACGGACTGCATTGGTCCGGATGCCAGGAACAAAGCTGCTGCGCTGCAACCAGGGGAGTTACTGTTGTTGGAGAACCTTCGTTTTCATCCGGAGGAGGAAGGTGGTGACGAAGCATTCGCAAAAGCACTTGCTGAGCTGGGCGATGTCTTCATTAACGATGCGTTCGGAACAGCCCATCGTGCGCATGCCAGTACCACGATCGTTGCAAAGTATTTCCCCAATGATAAACTGTTCGGGTTCCTCATGCAGCAGGAGATCGACAGCGTGAGCAAGGTGCTTGGTGACCCGCAGCGGCCGATGACCGCCATCGTTGGCGGAAGCAAGGTGAGCAGCAAGATCGATGTGTTGGAGAACCTGTTGGATATCTGTGATGAACTCATCATCGGAGGCGGAATGGCGAACACCTTCGTCAAAGCGATGGGCGGGGAGACCGGCGCGAGCCTGGTGGAGGAGGATCTCCTGGATACAGCCAAGGGGATCATTGAAAAGGCGGGCACGAGAGGGGTGGAACTGCACATCCCAACGGATGCTGTCGTGGCCGATGCTTTTTCCGTGTCGGCGAATACCGATCAATGCCCATCGAACGCGGTTCCGGATGATTGGATGGCCCTGGATATCGGACCGGATACCATCCGATCTTTCCGCGATGCCATTTCAAGAAGCAGGACGATCCTGTGGAACGGTCCTATGGGCGTATTCGAAATGGAGCCCTTTCAACGCGGGACCGTAGAAGTGGCAGAAGCGATCGCGAAGGCAACGGATCAGGGAGCGTTCTCGCTGGTGGGTGGGGGTGATAGCGTTGCAGCAGTGAACCAGTTCGGGTTGTCGGACAGGATGAGCTATGTGAGCACCGGGGGCGGAGCGATGTTGGAATACCTGGAAGGCAAGGTGCTGCCAGGTATTGCAGCGATACAGAACTAAGGCGGGCGGAACGTATCGGCAAGCATTTGCCATACTTGAACAATAGGCCGCGTATACCTGAAGAATTCATGGGTCCGGCCGATCGGTGTACCTTTAGCGCCTCACCATTACTCATCCACTTTGGCAAGATCATCAGCAACGTTCAGCAAGCGCGAAAAGGAAAAGAAGCGCAGGCAGAAGCAACAGGAGAAGCAAGCGCGTAAGGAGGAACGAAAGGCCAACGCCTCGGGTGGTGGCTTGGATAATATGATGGCCTACGTGGATGAGAACGGGGTGATCACCGATACACCGCCGGACCCGAGCAACAAGATCGAGGTGGATGCTGAGGAGATCGTGCTGGGGATCCCCAAGAAGGAGGAAGAGGACGTGCCCGCCGAAAGGACCGGTCGCATCGATTTCTTCGATACGTCCAAAGGTTTCGGATTCATCAATGAGGATGGCACCCCGGAACGGTACTTTGTCCATATCAGTGGGATGATCGATGAAGTAGGGGAGAACGACAAGGTCGTCTTCGAGATCGAAAAAGGCCCCAAGGGACTGAACGCGGTCCGGGTCAAGAAAGCCTGATCGTGCTGTGATCCCGGGATCCGGCGGCCGGTTCCAAGGGATGCGAAAGCTGCGTTTTGACCCAGCTACGCAATGCCTTTCGACTTTATTGTGGA
>JAHEFL010000102.1:0-6205 GCA_024640205.1 Flavobacteriales bacterium
GAAAGCTGAAATAACCATGGCTGTCCTTGGCCTGCCGGCCGATCGGCCCCAGGTCCTTGCGGATCTTGTCGAATATGTCGTTCATGGGAACGGATTGATCGTTTCAAGCCTATAAAAGGGAACCTCCCTTCAGGCCCGGCAAAGGTAACTGAGCACCCGGACCGGTTGTCAGGCTATCTGCGCCGTTTATCCAAGGCTCTTGTGGATGTTATTACACCGCGGGGTAGGGAAAACACATTGGAACGGCAGTGGTTACCGGTACGCCTCAGCTATCTTTGCGCCCCCGCCGACGGCCTTCGAGGCACGCCGACTGATGCTGAAGAACCTCACACCATTCCTTCTGGTCGCTCTCTTGTTCGCCTCCTGCGGCGAATTCAGCAAGGCGTTGAAGAGCACGGACCTGGAATACAAGGTGACCACGGCGGAGAAATTCTATGCAGCCGAGGACTGGGATCGCGCTATTCCCTTGTTGGAGGAGTTGATCGTCCTTACCCGCGGTACGGCCCGAAGTGAGCGGATGAACTACCTGTACGCGAAGGCTCATTTCGGGATGAAGGACTACATACTAGGAGCCTATTATCTGGCCAACTTCACCCGCACTTTTCCGAAGAGTGAGTACGCTGAGGAGTCAGCTTTCCTGAGTGCGTATTGCTTCTATATGAATTCTCCGGGCTACGAACTGGATCAGCAGGATACCCGGAACGCCATCGACCAGATGCAATTGTTCATGGTTCGCTATCCAAGAACAGCCTTGCGGGATAGCTGCAACACCTTGATCGATCGGATGCGCGATAAGCTGGAACTCAAGGCTTTCGAAGGTGCGGAACAATATTATCGCATGCACAATTACAAGGCAGCGACCACGGCGCTCACCAATTTCGTTCGGGAATGGCCGAATTCCATGTTCCGCGAGAGGTCACTTTTGCTCATTCTCCGATCCACCCACCACATGGCGTTGAACAGCGTGTTAAGCAAGCGGAATGAACGTGTTGAGGAAGCTATCGTTAGTTATCATAATTTTGCGGACGCATTCCCACAGAGCAAACAGCTTTCGGATGCGACCAAACTGTACAAGGAGCTCCTCGCTATGCAGGGGAACGGGACCGAACCATAGGCATCATGAACTTGAAGAACAGTAACGCAGCTCGCACCACCATTACTCGCAACGTGGCCGATCTCGATGTCGAGACCGGTAATGTGTATGAGGCAGTGGCCATTCTCGGCAAACGGGCCAACCAGATCTCCGTGCAGGTAAAAGAGGAACTCAGCGAGAAGCTTGAGGAGTTCGCCGTGGTAGGTGAGAACTTGGAAGAGGTCTATGAGAACAGGGAGCAGATCGAACTGAGCAAGCTGTATGAGCGCATGCCCAAGCCTACTGCGCTGGCCATCGAAGAGCTCATGGAAGGCAAGGTGTACTTCCGGCATCAGGAGGTGGTGGATCCCGCTGCGACCGCCGTTACCAAGGACTGACCCCAGACGTATGGAACGATCCTCCACCTCGGCGGAGCGATCCCTTAACCGCAAGGTGCTGCTGGGTATTACCGGTGGTATAGCGGCGTATAAGTCTGCCACACTGCTGCGGCTGCTGGTCAAGGCAGGAGCCGAAGTGCAGGTGGTGATGACGCGTTCCGCTCATGATTTCGTGACACCGTTGACGCTGGCCACCCTGAGCAAGCGGCCTGTGCTGACCGATCTGTTCGTGCATGATGGGAGTGGACGATGGAATGACCATGTGCACCTGGCGCGATGGGCGGACGTGATGATCATTGCACCGGCGACCGCCAATACGTTGGCCAAAATGGCCCATGGTATCTGTGATGATCTGCTTCTGGCCTGCTTCCTGAGTGCAGAAGCTCCGGTATATGTGGCACCCGCCATGGATCTGGAGATGTACAAGGACGCATCCACCCTGAGCAACCTCAACTTGCTTCGGGAACGTGGCGTGCGATCGATAGGACCGGAAAGTGGTGAACTGGCCAGTGGCCTCGTGGGTGAAGGCCGTATGACGGAACCGGAAGCGATCGTGGAACGATTGATCTCCGATCTGTTGGGAGCCAGTAAGTTACAGGGCAGACATATCCTGGTCACAGCCGGCGGTACCCAGGAAGCGATCGATCCGGTGCGCTACATCGGGAACCGCTCCAGTGGACGAATGGGCTTCGCCTTGGCCGAGGAAGCCGCTTCCCGAGGTGCCATGGTCAATTTGGTCACCGGACCGGTGAGCCTGACCACGGACCGGCCAGGGGTCACTCGAACCGACGTGGTCACTGCGGCCGAAATGGCTTCAGCTTGCAAGTCCCTTCAGCCTGAGCAGGATATTACGATCATGTGCGCTGCCGTGGCGGACCTGCGTCCGAAGGACCCGGCCTCCAACAAGATCAAGAAGCAGGGAGCGGTGCGGTCCCTCGAATTGGAGGGGACCGAGGATATCCTTGCCTGGATGGGAGCAGGGAAGAGGAAAGGACACATCCTTGTGGGCTTTGCCCTGGAAACCAATGATGAACTTATCCGCGCAAAGGAGAAGCTGGAACGGAAGAACCTGGATCTCCTGGTCATGAATTCATTGAAGGATGAAGGCGCCGGATTCGGCCACGATACCAACAAGGTGAGTTTATTGATGCCGGGCAAGGATCCGGAGGAACTACCGTTGATGAGCAAGGCCGATGTGGCCCGTATTATCTTGGACCGCATTGAAGAGCTGATCTGACCATGCCACGCTACCTGACACTGTTGCTGCTTGGGTTCCTGTTCACTACGGAGTCCCGATCACAGGAATTCCGCTGTGAAGCCAGTGTCATCGCCCCGCAGGTATCGAACCTGTTGCCGAACGTGCTGAAGTCCATGGAACTGGCGATCAAGGAGTTCTACCAGACCCGGCGATTTACGAATCAGAATTACTCGCCCGAGGAACGGATCGACATCAACCTGCTCCTCACGATCAATAATGCACCGGCAGCGGACCGATTCGAGGGTACGTTGCAGGTCATCTATTCACGTCCTGTGTTCGGCACCGATTACTCCAGCCCCATTATAGACCTCGTGGATGTCAACGTAGGCTTCAATTTCCTTGAGAACACGGTCATCGAATTCACGCCGGATCGATACATCAACAATCTGTCATCACTTCTCGGTTTCTATGCTTACTTCATTCTAGGTGTGGATGCCGATACATTCTCTCCTTTGGGAGGGACCGAGTTCTACAATCAGGCACAGCTGATCGTGAACAATGCACAGAATGCCAACGAGTCCGGGTGGAAGGCTTTTGAGGATCGCAGGAACCGCTATTGGTTGCTGGATAACCAGGTGCAGGCCGTGTTCCGACCTTTCAGGGAGCTTTTGTACGGGTACCACCGCCAAGGCATGGATGCCATGACCCAGGACGTGGCTGCGGCCCGCACCGTTATTGCCCAGCAGATCGAACGGCTCAAGACGGTCCACCAGTCACAACCGTCCAGCTATAATCTGCAAGTCTTCTTCAACGCCAAATTCAACGAGATCGTGGAGGTGTTCAAGCCGGCGGATGGTCCTGAGAAGACCAAGCTGTTCAATACGCTCCAGATCATCGACCCGGGGCACATCAGCCAATACCAGCGCATGATGCGCGGTTCCTAAGTTCATTCCGGACTGCCGGAGAAGGCGTAGCTCAATAGATTGGCACCCATACGCAGCGCTTTCTGGCGATTCTCCTGGCTGTCCCCGTGTACATCGGGGTCCTCCCAGCCATCGCCCAGGTCGCATTCCACATCATAGAACACCACCAAGCGCCCTTCCCAGAACAAACCAAAGCCCCTTGGCGAGAGGCCATCGTGTTCGTGGATCTTGGGGAGGCCTCGGGGAAAGTCGAATTTCTGGTGGTAAACAGGGTGCGCGAAGGGTAGCTCGAGCAGTTCCAACTCCGGGAAAACCCGCTGCAGCATGGGCCGGATGAATTTGTCCATGCCATAGTTATCGCTGATGTGCAGAAAACCACCTCCCACGAGGTAGTTCCTCAAATTGGCGGCCTCCTGTTGGTCGAACACCACATTGCCATGACCCGTCATGTGCACAAAGGGGTAGCTGAACAACTCAGGGCTTCCGACCTCCACCACCGGAATATCGACCTGGATGCTCGTACCTAACTCCTCGTTACAGAACTTCACAAGGTTGGGCAGGGCCGTAGGATTGGCGTACCAATCCCCTCCACCGTTGTACTTCAACACCGCTAGCTGCAGGGATCCCTGTCCGTATGATGAATTGAACGCGATCAACAGGATCAAAGCGAGCCGGATCTGAAGGTGGAGCATGGCGCGAAGTTACCGTTGCTGTGCCAGGCTCATCCACGTGCAGGCGGCAAGCGCAGCCGTTTCCGTACGCAGCCTGGATGATCCGATCCCCACGGCCTGGTATCCGTTCTCCATCAAGAAGTCCGCTTCATCCTCGCTCAGGTCTCCTTCCGGACCTATGATCACCAGGGCATCGCGGTCCGCCCTGTAACGGTCCATGAACGACGGATGCTCCCCCTGGCACCAACCGAAATATCGCTGGTCGGGGTGACTTGATGCAATGAATTCGCTAAGCGACGTGATCGGCGATAGCTCGGGTAACCAACGGCGCTGGCTCTGCTTCATGGCGGCCACCATCACCTTGCGTGCACGGTCATATCGCATCCGGGTACGTTCCGACCGCTGCGTGATCAGGGGTGTGATCCGATCCACACCGATCTCCACCGCCTTCTCCAGGAACCACTCGAAGCGATCCATTTGCTTGGTGGGGGCCACGGCAAGATGGATCGTTGATCTACGCTCAGCAGGCCGTCTTTCGAAATTGAGGATCTCTATTCTGCACCCCCGTTTCGTGACCTCCACTAGCTCCGCCTCAGCGCTTCCACCACTGCCATCCACCAGCGTTATCCGGATGCCCGGGGCAAGACGTAGAACATGCATCGCGTGGTGAGCTTCATCCGGTGGAAGCTCCTCCGTTTCCATACCAAGCTCCGGAACATGGAATAGGTGCATGGCGTTTCCCTGGATCAGGCTTGATCAAAGAATCCCATCGGTGCAATGGACAGGTAACACCTAATGTGACTTGAATTCCAACTTGTGGAAATGGAAGTCGGGGCTGTGCAGATCGATGGTGAAGTGTGTGATACGATGATCCGCATCGAAATGAAAGGTGACGTATCCTGGTTCCAGGAACGGATCCGCATGATCCCACATATAGGTGTCATGATGCCAATGGGATAGGGGACCATGGAAAAGCTCTTTTGCAGGTACAAGGGTCAATCCCGCAACGCCGTTCTCCGCGGCGATCGTTGCCTCGCCATAGATCGCGTCCACATAGCCTCCCACCAAGGAATCGAAGGGCAGGGAGGGCGTGGTTCCTTCGATCCGTTGCGATAAGCGTGCTTTCCTTCGTTGCATATCCCGCTCCGTCCGGGCCGCTACGCGTGGTAGCAGGTTCGCGACAGGGTCGGAATCAGTACGTCCCAGATAGAGGTCGATGATCTTGTCCGTGACAGCGAACACGGCATAGCTCTCACCATTCCCAAGTGCGATGACCGCAAGATCCCTCTCGGGCACGATGGCATGGTTCAAAATGAATCCTGGCATGCCGCCGCTATGGGTGATGACCTTGGCTCCCAAATGGTCCTCCGTGAACCAGCCCAGAGCCGCCCCACTATAGTGTTCTCCATCCTTGGCCCGTTCCGGAGGTACTGCGAAACTCATGTGATCGGTGGTGAGCGTTATCCATGTCCGTCGTTGCAGGAAAGGTTTCCCGTTCACTTCCCCCTCTGCTGCCCACATCGCATCCCATTTGGCCAGATCCACCACACAAGTGTTGATGCCCGTTGCTCCGTCAGCGCCACGCAAGGCTTGGTATGGCATGCTCATCTGCGGTGCCGAAGGGTTCTGGCCTTTTCGAACATGAGGTAGGGCCACGTTGGTCATTCCGGACAGGGCTGCGGTCGAAACAGTGGTACGCGTCATTCCCAAGGGTTGAAGAATGCGCGCAGTGACGAAATCCCCCCAACTTTTCCCGCTCACCCGCTCAATGACCTGTGCCGCAGTGATGAACATGAGATTGCTGTACCCGTATTTATCCCGGAACCCGTATGCGAAGGGTTCGGCAGCATGCCTTGCAAGTATCTCCATCTGGGTATACCCGGTACCGTACCACAGGAGATCCCCATCGAACGTGGCCCAGCCGCTACGATGACAAAGCAGAT
>JAHEFL010000102.1:6215-6577 GCA_024640205.1 Flavobacteriales bacterium
GGTCACATAAGCATCCGGTGTGTTGAATTCCGGTAAATGCTTCCTGACAGGATCATCCCAAGCTACTTTTCCTTCATCCACGAGCAAGCCCATGGACGCCGAAGAGAATGCCTTGCTGATGCTGGCTGCGAAGAATATCGATCGCGCGTCAACCGGGTCAGCAGCGGCCAGGTCCAGTTTGCCATATCCGCGGCTCCAGACCAGTTCACCGTTCTGAACGATCCCGACCGCCAGGCCGGGCTGGTCGAATTTCTTGACCGCATCCGCAATGTACCTGTCCAGGGCTTTCAGGTCAGGCGAATTTTGGCCCTGACCAATGAACGGCAACAAGAGGAACAGGAAGCAGTGAAGGAGCTTATGGA
>JAHEFL010000103.1 GCA_024640205.1 Flavobacteriales bacterium
CGCGCAAAAGTTTCCCGCTCGGTGCGGAAGCCGTCCAGTAGCACCGCGAGCAGTTCCTTCTTGGCGTGGCCGTAGCCATAGCCACCGGCACGGAAGTTCGCGGCCATGGCAGCCACGGCATCGGCGGGTGCCACCAGCTTGTAGAGCCGGTACACCGTGTTCTGCTCCGGGTCCTTGGGCTCCTCCATCGGTACGCTGTCCGTTACGATGCCCATCACCTCCTTCTTCAATTCCTTCTCCGGCGCGAAGATCCGTAGCAGGTTGTCGCGGCTCTTGCTCATCTTCTCACCATCGGTGCCGGGCACGATCATCACCTCTTCATCGATGCGCGCATCGGGCAGTACGAAGGTCTCGCCCATCTGCCGGTTGAAGCGCTCGGCCACATCCCGCGTCATCTCCAGGTGCTGCTTCTGGTCCTTGCCCACGGGCACCTGGTGCGCATCGTACAACAGGATGTCCGCCGCCATCAGCATGGGGTAGGTGAAGAGGCCTGCGTTCACGTCCTCCAGCCGGTCCGCCTTGTCCTTGAAACTGTGCGCCAGCGCCAGGCGGCTGTACGGGAAGAAGCAGCTGAGGTACCAGCTGAGCTCGGTCACCTCCGGCACATCGCTCTGGCGGTAGAACACGGTGCGTTGCGTGTCCAGCCCGCAGGCCAGCCAGGAGGCCGCCACGCCATAGGTGTTCTCGCGCAGCAGGGCAGGGTCCTTGATCTGCGTAAGCGCATGCAGGTCGGCTATGAAGAGGAAGGACTCGTTGCGCTCGCTACGGCTCAGTTCTATCGCCGGGCGGATGGCACCCAGCACATTGCCGAGATGCGGGGTACCCGTGCTCTGTATTCCCGTGAGGATGCGTGCCATGCGGATGCTGGTTGCGCTGCGATGCCGCAGCTTGGGCGGCGAAGTTACCGGTGTGCCGGGGATCGGCATAAAGGGCGTGGTACCTTGGCGGTTGGAACACGATCACATCATGCATCGCTATCTGCTCCCCTTCCTGTTGTTGCTTTCCTTTCCCGCCTCCTATGCGGCCCACTTCACCGGTGGCACCATCAGCTATCGCTGTGTGGGGACGAACATCTACGAGATCAATATGGTGATCTGGCGGGATTGCATCGGCAACGATCTATTGCCGCAGACGATCCAGTTCGCCAGCGATTGCGGTCTTAGTTTCAATGTCCCCGGCTTGTTGCCTGTGACCGTGGAGGATGTGTCCGCGCTCTGCGCTTCCGAACTGGGGAACAGCACCTGCAATGGCGGACCGCAGCCGGGGCTGGAAGCGTGGCATTACAGCACCACGCAGTTCCTGAGCCCCTGTGCCGGATGGACCATCAGCTGGAGCACCTGCTGCCGGAACAACACGTTGAACGTCACGGGTTCGCCCGGACTCTATGTGGAGACCCGCCTGAATACGATAGCTGCTCCGTGCAACAGTTCTCCGGTCTACACGGATCCAACGATGCCGTACATCTGCATCAACCAGACGATCAATTATGATGCGGGTGTGGTGAACACCTCAGGCAACACGCTGCGGCACCGGTTCATCGAGGCGCGCTATGCCACCCCGGTGCCCTTCCCTGTCAATTACCTGCCACCGCATTATTACGATGAGCCGTGGACCGGCATGGTCATCGACAGCCTTACCGGGGTGATCACCTTTACGCCGAACACGCTGGGCCAGATCATCACGGCCATCCAGGTGGATGAGTACAATGCGAACGGCGTATGGATCGGAAGCGTGATGCGCGACTTCCTCTTCACCGTGGTGGCCTGCGACAATGCCTTGCCGGATATCGATGCAGGAACGATCACCTCGCTCACAGGAGCAGGAATGGTGATCGAGCCCTATGAGTTCACCGTGTGCTCCAACGGCGAGGTGTGCCTGGAGCTCCTGTTCACCGATCCGGATATCGGACAATCCATCAGCCTCACCAGCAATGTAGGGGAGGTGCTGCCGGGCGCGAATCTGGGTATGAGCGGCACCAACCCGGTGACCTTGACGCTGTGCTGGATAGCAGCCGATGCGGATGCGGGTGTCCGCCAGTTCAGTATAGCTGCTACGGATGATGCATGCCCGATCGTGGGAGTTCAGCACTATACCTACCTGGTGGAGATCACGGAGCCACCCTATGCGGGCGGCGATGGTAGTGCCATGGTCTGTTCCCTCGAGGATCCCTTCGCGCTCATCGATTCGTTGGTGACGCCAGCGGATGGTGGCACCTGGACGGACCCGAACGGCGAACCGCACAATGGCATCATGGTCCCGGGTCAGGAGCAGGCCGGCGCGTATACGTACAGCGTGAGCTCCGGCAATGGATGTGTGGGAAGCGCAGAGGTGCTGGTGAGCATCCTGCCGGAGAGTGACCCTGTATGCATTTCGCTTTCCATGGAGGAACAGGTCGTGGATCCCACTTGGACCGTGGACATCGCAACAGGCGAACTGGTGGTGCAGGGCTTGCGCGACCGGAACGGAATGGTGTTGTCAGGAGCATTGTATGATGCATCCGGTCGGCTCGTGGTGCAAAGCAGTGCCATGGTGGCGAACAATGCCTGGCGCCTGGCGCTCGGAACAAAGGCACATCGTGGCTTGTTCCTACTCAGATTGGGTGCCGCGGATGCGGATCCGGTGGTCCTTGCCGTTCTCCTCGACCAGTGATCGTTGGAAGGTGCCGAGATCCCCTCACTCTTACACATTCCCACATTCTCATTTTCTCACATTCTCATATTTCCTCCCTTGACCCATGGCCACGATACTGATCACCGGCGGTAGCGGTCTGATCGGTACCGCACTCACCAATGCCTTGCTGAACGAAGGACAGGAGGTGCGTCACCTGGGGCGGTCGAAAGGCCGGAGGGACGATGTGCGCAGCTTTCTCTGGAGCGTGGAGAACAGCACTGTGGATGAGGAGGCTTTGCGCGGAGTGGATCACATCATACACCTCGCGGGCGCCGGCATTGCGGACAAGCGCTGGACGAAGGCGCGGGTGCAGGTGTTGATCGAAAGCCGGGCTGCATCGGCCCGGTTGCTGTTGCGCGAAGCCGATCGGATCGGTGTTGCACCGAAGAGTTTCGTGAGTGCGGCCGGGGTGGGGTATTACGGTGCCGTCACGCGGAGCCGGGAGTTCACCGAAGAGGATCCACCGGCAACGGATACCATCGGGCGCATCAGCAGCGCGTGGGAAGCAGCTGTGGATGAATGGGCAGGGATCTGCCGCACGGTCAAGCTGCGCACGCCCATCGTGCTCAGTGCCAAGGGTGGGGCCTTGAAGCAATTGCTGCGCCCCGTTCGGTTCGGGTTGGGTTCCCCGCTCGGCACCGGCGAGCAATGGATGCCGTGGATCCACATGGACGACCTTGTGAGGTTCTACCTCAAAGCGATCTTCGACGAGAAGCTGGTCGGCGTGTACAACGTGAGCAACGGGCAGGACGTATCCAACGCGGAGTTCCTCTGGACCCTTGCACGCGTGGTGGGCAGGCCCTTCTTCCTTCCACCCGTGCCGGGTTTCCTGCTCCGTGTGGTGCTCGGTGAAATGGCTTCCATCGTGCTGGAAGGAAGCCGTGTCAGCAACCAGCGCTCCCTCTCCACGGGCTTCAGGTACGAGCACCGGGAGCTTGAACCGGCCCTGCGCGATCTCCTCGGTAAAGGCTCCTAAAGCAACGGGCCGGTATGCTTTCGCACACCGGCCCGCGCCACATTCATTCAGATCGGGATCAGCGCACGATGATGCGCTCCTCGTGACGTCCGTTCTCCGTGCTGAGCCTCAGCACGTAGGAACCCGGTGCGAGTTTGCCCTGCATGGCGACAGGCACTAGCTGGCCGCTGTTCATCGCGATCCGTGCATCATGCACCCGGCGGCCGGTCATGTCGAACACGTCCAGGGTCACCAAAGCGTTCTCCCCGCTGTACCGGATCGTGAAGTCACCGTCGTTCGGGTTCGGGAACACGCTCCAGGACATCGTACCCTGCTCGGAAAGGCCGACACCCATCTCGATGTTGATCGTATAATCCTCCACCTGTCCATAGGTTGAACTGCCGCATGGCGTAGCGTTCGGTTCGTTGGCATAATCTGTTCCGTCATGGGTGTCGTGCAGCCGGAGGCGCATACGCGTGTTGCCCGTCATCGCCGCCATCGGCACGGATACGGTACCCTCGAACAGGGGCCCTTCTCCGATCGCCGAAGTGAAGACCAGTTCCGAGGGTTCGAAGGAATCGCTGTGGTCGAAATCGATCCATACCAGTACCTGGTCCTCCGGGAATCCATTCGAGACACTGACGGAGATGGGGTAGTCCATACCCTGCTCCACGGTGCCGATCACGCTGGTGAAATTCTCGTAGCCGGACTGGGAGTCCGAATCATTGTCGATGCCCGCGAAGGTCACGTTGCTGATCTTCTCGAAGGCCTGTGACTCTCCGAAGGCTGCACAGTATGCACCGCTGCCCACGAGGATGTCATACGATTGCTGGCAGGTGAGGTCCCAAGCGACGTCACAGCAGTCCGCGTTCTCGTCGATCACCTCCTGGTATTCCGTGCTTTCCGTATCCACTTCGGGTGGCGGGATCGCGATGCATTCCCCTTCGAGCACACAGGCCAATGTCAGCAAACCGGCACCCATCGCTCCGTCGTAGCCGGCAACACGGATCCAGTAGGACATGCCCTCTGTTACCGGGAAGGTGATCTGTGACTGTAGGTTGCAGAAGTCGTCATTGCAAGCCAGTTCGGCGCCATCGCAGGCATCGAACGCCGCGATCACCGTATCGAATTCGGATCCGCAGGTGTTCGCCACAGCGGTGCCCGTGCAGGTCGCCACGTACTCGAACCAGATGTCCTGGGTGTCATCCGTTCCGCACGACGAAGTGGTGCTGCCGGTGGCCCCGATCGTGGAGAATTCCGTCTCGCCGTTGCCGATCACAGTGGCATCGGCGCACTCGTCGTTCGCAGGTGGTGCCGAGCAGGAGATGGTCAATATGCCATTGCCAACCTCACCTCCATAACCCGCGATCCGGATCCAGTAAACGCTGCCCTCCGTGGCCTCCAGGAAGATCTGCGATTGCAGGCCACAGGCGTCGTCATTGCACTCCACCTCGGTGCCGTCACAGGCATCGAACAAGGCCATGATCGTATCGAAGCCGGATCCGCAGGTGGAGAACATCACCGTTCCGGTGCAACTGGCCTCATAGGTGAACCACACGTCCGTCTCGTCCTCAAAGCCACAGCTGCTCAGCGCAATGCCGGTCGCACCGATGTTCGAGAATTCGGTCTCCCCATCGGTCACGGCGATCGCATCGGCGCACTCATCGTTCGCAGGTGGTTCGCCTCCGTTCACCAGGATGTCGTAGGCGGTCTGGCATACGTCGTCCCATTCGGTATCACAGCAGAAGGGATCGTCGGTGATCACCTGCGCGTACTCCTCGCTCTCGATATCGACTTCCACCGGAGGGATGGCGATGCATCCTGCGGTACCACTGCATTCGATGAACAGATCACCATAACCAGTGCCACCGAGGTAGCCCGCGATCCGGATGTAGTAGGAAGTGCCTTCGGTGACCGCGAAGGTGATCTGCGAGGCCGCGCCGCAATCATCGTCGTTGCAATCCACCTCCGTTCCCCCGCACGCGTCGAACATGGAGAGGACCGTATCGTAATTGGAATCACAGGTGTTCACGGTGGCGGTCCCGGTGCAGCTGGCGACATACACGAACCAGATATCCCGTGTGTCATCGGTGCCACACAGACTCAGCGCCGTACCGGTCGCGCTCAAGGCGCTGAACGGAGTAAGACCATCATTCGCCGTCGCTGCCGATGCACACAGGTCATTGGCCGGGGGCGGACCACCCACCAGTGCGTCGTATGCTCCCTGGCAGATCCCATCCCATTCACCATCGCAGCAGAAGGTGTCGTCCAGGATCACCTGGGCATATTCCGGGCTGTCCACATCCACCTCAGGCCAGGGAACGGCATCGCATTGCGCAGTAGTGCCAAGAGCGAGGGCAAGGAGTGGTAGTATGAAGAGCAGTCGTAAGATCGATGGTGTAGAATGTGTCATGATGTGCAATTGGTTCATGGATAGTTTGAAGGTCATGCCCGGAAAGCGCGGAGGAACCCCAAGGCACCACCCTTCACTGCAAATATGGCCTTTCTTGCCCGGTTCCCGGACTCCGATCGCTAACACCGGACCCAGTGCCCTATGGCAACCTCAACTCACGCGCGCCATGAGCATCGCGGCAAGGCTGTTCAACGGTGTCTTGCGTTCCTCCGGAACACGGATCGATCGCAGCTCGTTCATGGCGATGGCTTCCAGCCGCCCGATCTCCTCAAGCACGGCTTCCCGGGCTCCCAGTTCATCCAGCTTGGCGATCATCGCGACCACGTTCCGTGCATCCGGGGCCTTGGCGAGTTCCTTGCGCAGCTCATCATCCCCACGTTCACGGGCGAGTTCCAGACCTCGGATCAGCAGCCACGTCTTCTTACCGGCTCGCAGATCACCACCTACCTGCTTTCCCACTTTTTCCGGATCACCGAACGCGTCCAGAAGATCATCCCGCAATTG
>JAHEFL010000104.1 GCA_024640205.1 Flavobacteriales bacterium
CGATCAGCTCGGATACGGTCATGCCAGCGAAAGTGCCGCTCGCGATCTCGAGGTCACCAAGGTTCCCTTCCGAGGCACCAAAGTCAGCGTCGTAGGCATCGAAACCAACGTTCAAGGTAGCTGCTACCAACTGGCCGGCCAGCACGTTCCGATAACTGCCTCCGGGGTTCATGTACATGGCGTTCGCAAGCTTCTTAGGCGAAGTGCCAGAGGGCAGGAAATCCGTAACAGCTTGTGCCGTGGTGAGGTGCAATACACGGTCGCAGCCGATCGTAAGGCCACCAGGGAACGCCGCCGCGAAGTTCGCGTGGAGGTATACCCCTGGGTTATTGCCATTGGGAACTGCACCCCATCCACCCTGGGTCTGCGTGCGGTATTCGCAGTCGCCTTCGCACGCCAGGATGAACTCACCGGAGGTATCACAACCATTCTGATCCACCACGTACCACGTGTGAACACCTTCTCCGATGCAGCAGGACTCACCTGTTACCTGGACGCCGTCCAGATAGAACATGTAGGGTGCGATGCCCTCGGAGGCGTTGAAGATCACGGTAGCGTTCTCCGCTCCACAGTCGGGTGTCGAGACCTCCACTTCAACCTCCACCTTACAGATGGTAGGGTCCTCTGGCTGCGCCAAAGCAGGCACAGAGGCACAAATGGCCGCAACAAGGGCCATGCTCATCTTGGAGTAATTGTTCGTCTTCATGGGTAAATAATCGGGTTTCGTCGTTGGTTTTCGGAATCTGAGCGGCAAATTGGTGAAAATGGGGGGTAGCTGTCAAGAGGCGTTCCGAGAGGTGACAATGGAGCCATAATTGGATCCCGGGCAGGCGAACCGTTCCCATGGCACGGGAAGTGTACGGGATGACCGCCGAACGCCGGATCGGGCGTTCCTTTGACCTTTCAAAAGAACTTAAGCTGACGATCGCCCATGACACGCCACGCCACCCTCCTTTTGATCTTCCTTACCACAGGGGCCTTTGCGACCGAAAAGCCCGTAGCGAGCAAACTCACCGAGGCCAAGGTCTTCCTGCGTGGTGCGCAGGTGAGCCGTAGCGCGAGCGCGACCGTACCGACCGGTACCAGCACCTTGGTATTCACTGGCCTTGCGCAAAGCATCGACCCCCAGAGCATCCAGGTAACGGGCAAGGGAGGGTACTCCATCCTGAGCGTGAACCACCGGATCAACTACCTGACCGAGAGCCCGAACAAGAAGGAGATCGAGGACCTTCAGTCCAGGATCAAGAAACTGGAGCACGACTATTTCTCGGAAGAGAACACCAAGGCGGTATGGGATAACGAGGAACAGTTGCTGATGAAGAACTGGGCCGTCGGGGGCCAGCAGAACGGCGTCTCCGGCACGCAGCTGCAAGGCGTGAACGACTATGTGCGCACGCGCCTGACCGCCGTGAAGACGGGCCAGCTGAACCAGAAGGAGAAAATGGCCACCATCAACGAGGAGCTCACCAAGCTCCGACAACAGCTCCAACAAATGCAGAACCAGGCACCACGCCCCACGGGGGAGATCGTGGTGGAGATCAGCAGCACGGTGGAGGTGAATGCCACTTTCACGCTGACCTATTTCGATGGTAGCGCAGGATGGATCCCGGCCTATGACCTGCGCGCCCAGAGCGTGGACAAGCCCATAGAGCTGGTGATGAAGGCCCGGATCACGAACAACACCGGCGAGGACTGGAACAAGGTGAAGTTGAGCCTGAGCAGTGGCAATCCCACACAAGGCGGGAACATGCCGGTCCTGCGGCCCTGGATCCTGGAACAGCCGATGATACTCCAGATGATGCAGATCCAGGCGAAGCCGAGCACCCGGAACAGGAACGCTCCTGCCATGGCACCTTCCGCGGGCGCGGACGCGGCCTATAGGGAGGACATGGATGCACGGACCGAGGTGGGCAACACGGTGGTATACAATACCACCACGGTGGAGTTCAGCATCGATGTGCCCTTCAGTGTACCGGCGGACGGCCAGGCCCATTCCGTGGGGGTGCGCAGCCATGAGGTACCCGCCTTGTACAAGCACTACTGCACGCCCAAGCTGGACAAGGATGCATTCCTCTACGCGCGCACCACGGGTTGGGAGGACCTGAACCTGCTGCCCGGTGAGGCCAATGTGTTCTTCGAGGGCACCTATGTGGGTCGCTCCTTCCTGGACCTGAGCAGGCCACAGGACACCCTGAACATCAGCCTGGGCCGGGACAAGGGCGTGGTGGTGGAGCGCGTGAAGCGCAAGGGCTTCAGTGAAAAGCCGATCATCGGTGGCAAACGTCAGGTCACCATCGGCTGGGATCTGAACGTACGGAACACGAAGGGCGCCGCCGTGGACCTGGAGGTCAAGGATCAGTATCCCGTGAGCAGCCGCAGCGAGGTGGAAGTGAAGCTCGAGGACGGCGGTGGAGCGGTGGTCGACAAGGACCGGGGCTCACTGACCTGGAATTTCCGCTTGGACCCGAAGGGCAGCAAAAAACTGGGATTCACCTACAGTGTGAAACACCCGAAGGACGAACCGGTCGTGCTGGAGTAAAGGCGACGCGATCGTCAAGCCATACCGACCCGACGCAGGTGCATCAGGTGCGACCAGAGAGCGCTGCGCAGCGTAGGGAATTCCCGGTACTGGATGTTGAACTCGGCGCACACCTGTTTCAGGCGCTTGTTCAGCTCCGGGTAATGCACGTGGCTAATACGTGGGAACAGGTGGTGTTCGACCTGGAAGTTGAGCCCTCCGAAGAGCCAGTTCCATACCCTGTTGTGCGTGGCGAAATTCACGGTGGTGGCCACCTGGTGGATCGCCCACTCGGATCCGATCTCATGCTTCTCCCCTTCCGGTTGCACGAATTCGGCGTGTTCCACTACATGCGCCAACTGGAACACCACGGCAATGACCAGGCCTGTGACGAACACCATGACACCATAGCCGGCCAGCGTGGGTAGCACACCCACCATGGCCATCGGCAGACCGATGAAGAAGCCCACATAGAACACTTTGGAGGCCCAGAAGATGACGTGCTCCTTGAGGCTCATCGGCTTCATGGGCGTGTTGTCGGCGATCATGCCGCTGAAGTACTTCTTCAGGTCGTTGTAGAAGATCCAAAAGAGGTACGTGCTACCGTATAAAAAGAGGCCATAAATGTGCTGGAACCGATGGAACCAGTATCGTGGTTGGCCGGAATGCACCCGCACGAAGGGCTTGATGTCGATATCGTCATCCACACCCTCAATGTTCGTGAAGGTGTGGTGGTTCTCGTTGTGCTTCAGCTTCCAGATGTAGACGTTCCCCCCGAGGAAATTCAAGGAATGTCCCATCAGGGTGTTCACCCACTTACGCCTGCTGTAGCTGCCATGCGCGCCATCGTGCATGACGTTGAACCCGATGCTGGCCACCACCACGCCCATGACGGCGCATAGGCCGAGGCTGATCCATGCCGAGGAGGGTGTGAAGAACACCAGCACCGTGTACAGCACGGCGAGGCCGGTAAGAAGGATGGCGGTCTTCCAATAGAGGCGGCCGTCACCTGTTTTCCGCAGGTTGTTCTCCTTGAAGTAATCCTCTGTCAGTTCCCGGAGGCGCTGGAAGAAGACGGGGGCGGTTTTGGCAAATGTGGTCTGGGCCATGCTTCGATGGTAACTCGGTAACGGGCGCAAAGGTACGTTCGCCCTCCCCTACCCTCGGACCCGGACTTTTGCCGGTCGATAGCCCAACTTTGTTGGTCGGAGAGCGGACGAATGATGATGATCACCACCACGGAACGATTGCGCCTGCGCGAGATGACCGCTGAGGATGCTGAGAACGCCTACCTGCTGAACAGGGATCCCGACGTGCTGCGGTACACCGGCGACGAGCCCTTCGCATCCGTGGAAGCAGCACGTGCGTTCCTATCGGCTTACAGCGACTACAAGAGGAACGGTTATGGGCGCTGGGCCGTGGAACGGAAGGAGGATGGCGCCTTCCTCGGTTGGTGTGGATTGAAACTGCACGGGAACGGTGACGTCGACCTGGGTTACCGCCTCTCCAGGCCCTTCTGGGGCAAGGGATATGCCTCGGAGGCGGCTCGGAGCTGCCTCGTCCTCGGATTCGAACGGTTCAAGCTGGACGCCATCATCGGGCGCACGGCGCAGGACAATGAACGCTCCATCCGTGTGCTGGAAAAGCTGGGCATGCGTTACTGGAAGACGGATGTGTGCGAACACGATCCGGCAGCATTGTACTACCGCATAGAGCGCACGGAATACGAAGCCCGGTAGCGTCGCTCCTCAGTGATCGGCCAGGTCAGGACTTCGGAGCCGCCTTCTTCACCGCTTTCTTGGCGGCTTTCTTCACGGTCTTCTTGGTCGCGCTTTTTTTCGCGGCGGCCTTTTTCACCTTCGACGCCGGCTTCCGGGAGGTCTGCTTCGCGGCTTTCTTCGTCTTAGCCGAAGCCGTTGCCTTGCTGGCATGGGCCAGGCGCTTTGCCGTAGCGGCCTTCCGCGCTTTCCTGCTCTTTCCTTTGGTGGTGGTCGGTGCGTGTGCGGTGCCTTTGCGCAAGCGTGCTCGTTTGGTGGTCATGCCTGTTTGATTTCCCGAAAGCTAGTGGATCGGGAAGGACCATTGTCCAGCGAACTCACTGCGGCCCGGTAAAAAGGAAGCCCGGACTGCGTCCGGGCTTCCTGAAGAACAGGGTTCCGATAAATACTTATTGCACTACCAAGCGTTGCGATCCTTGTTGTCCATCCGCTGCGGTGATACGGAGCATGTACACACCGGCGGGCAGTGTGCTCACATCCATGGTATGGCGCTGGATCCCCATGGGGATGCCTGCCAATCGCTCGCGCATCACCATGCGCCCGTTCACATCCATCACGTCAAGGTCCAAGTTCCCCCCGACCGTGCCGAACACGATGTCCGCGCGATCCGTGGCCGGATTGGGATACACCTCCATGCCGATGGCATTCGTCAACGCATCGTTGATCCCGGTGGGCCCACCATTGAGCCAAGCAAGCGATTCGCTGGTCGTGGTGTTGCCGAAGGTGGTGATCTCCTGATGGTAGATCATCAACAACGGCGCATGGGTTCCGGGCTTGTAGAAGAAATGCGTGGTGAACTCATAGTCGATCGTAAAGAGTGAACTCACATCGCTATAATTCTCGATGTTGCGGACCCGTAGCACATTGCTCACATTGCCGTAGGGCATCATCAGCGTGCCGTAGCCATCAGCCAGCGCATCCACGGTGCCGGAGCGCGCCACATCAAAGCCCACTGATACGAAGTCGGCCTGGAAATCATCCGACCATGTGGTGTTATACGAGCAGGGATAGCTCAACACCCGTTCGGGGTCGAAATACACCACGTCCTGGGTGAGCGGCACCACGTACACACCATGCAGATCGTAACCGGCAGCGCTGGTCTCGAAGAAGGCATAGGAGTCCGCGTTCGTCGCCTCCGCGATATTCGCTCCAGGGAAGAAGTTGGCATACCCCGTGGAAGCCGGGGTCTGGAAACCAACGGTGTAGTTGCTATCGATAGCTAGTGATGAGAAATCCCACGACACGCCAGCACCGCCGTCGCCCGGTGCCATGTAGTTGTCATTATTGTAGGTAAAGCTCTCCCCTACTGAAGGGGAGGCATTCCCATCATCCATTGTCTGCGCGAGGGCCGGCAATGCGATCAAGGAAAAGGCTGGAAGAATGAATGTTGCGTAGAATTTTACCATAGCATGGTCGAGTTATTTGGTTCAACGTCCTGCTATGTTCCGAGATCGAGAGGAGAATTGCAAGGACATGGGTCATGACCACGGTCCATCACCGTTGAACACGAGCCAGGCAACGCAATACCTCGGCGGCTTCCAAATTGGTCACCATTCATCATCAGCCACGATCAGTTCACTGGGGGCTCGTCACCTTGTCGACCCAACAATATCTGATTTGGGACTTCGAGGTCCACCCCGTGCTTGCGGAACTCGGTGGCGATCCGGACGAGGGCCTCGCTCCGCTTGTTCCCAGCAGATCGAATATCCCCCACCCATAACCGTATGTTGAACAAGGCCCATGCTTTACCCATCTCAGCCAATTGCACGACCGGAGCGGCCAACCCCTCCTCCTCGAATTCCTTCATGACACCTTCGATCATCTCATGGATCCTATCCAGGTCATTGGTCACAGGTACGTTCACCTGGACGATCACAAGTCCGGTCCGATCATTCAGCGTCCTGTTACTGATGACCTGTGAGAGCAGCATACCGTTCGGCACGATGAGGATGGCACCGTTGTAATCCAGCACGCGCGTTCCGCGGATGCCGATGTCAAGCACGGTTCCTTGCGAATCGCCCAGTTCGATCGCATCTCCTGGACGGATGGGTTTCTCCAATGCGAGCATGACACCGGAGACCAGGTTGTTGGTCAGGTTCTGCAAGCCGAAACCAATACCCACCCCGAAAGCCCCCAGGACCATCGTCATGCGGTCCAGCGGAATGCCGGCCAGATAAACAGCAAGCATGAAGCCCGCAATGAACACCGAAAGGCGTAACAGGAGCACGAAGTCCTTGGCGC
>JAHEFL010000105.1 GCA_024640205.1 Flavobacteriales bacterium
GCATCTATAACCGTGCTGTTCCCCGGGCCACCCACGTTGTTCACGAACTGAAGGTACCCGGCATTGGGTCTGCCCGGCTTGATCCAACGAACGTCATGCACAGCTCCTGCAATGGTCTGTGTACCTGGAGCGCCGAAATTCACAGGCTTACCCCAGCGATACAGGAAATCCCCGCCCTTCCCGGCATTTCCACCTGTATGGCCAGCCGCCTCCGCAGTGGTGGTGCTATGGTCGATGATGAAGATCTCGCTCAAGTAGCGCGAGCTGAAGGCGATCTGGTCCAATTCCGGATTGTAGTCGATCCCGTTCACATGGAACCAGTCACCACTACCGCCAGGCCCCCCGGAGCCACTAGTGACCACGTTGATGTTCATACGTTCCGGATGCTCCGCTATTGGCATGTAGTTCGGCTTCGCCGGATCAACGTATTGGATGAAGCGATCCAACATGTTCCACTCCCAAACCACTTGCGCGCTAGTGCCTGCAGGCTGGATCTCAATGATCCGTGTCGGCCATTTGGCAGAATTCCCGGTATAACCCAATGCTTGAAGCTGGGCGTTGGACTGCACGAACCAGGCGATAAGCAGCACATTCCCGTTCGGCATCAGACACAGGTCGTGATGGGTCACATACTGCGATGTTGAATAGACGAACTCCCACACCACGTTCGCGCCCGGATCCAATTCCTGGACCTTTCCACCCACGGCAGCACCATTGAGGATATTCCCCTGATGGACAGCCCCGCGGACGAGGTTCCCATTCTCCTTCAGGGCCATGGCATAATTGGCGGAGGATGGACAGGACCAGGAATGAGCCACACTGCCGTCCGCGTCGATCAGGTATGCGGTGGTCTGGTTCTGGTTGTTATACAGTGTGAATCCGTCAAATTGCGCTTCAACCGTGATGAGCAGGAATGATAGGAAGGAGAGCAGCAGGGTGCGATATAATGTATGGGGCAACTTGTTCATGGCTTGGAGCACACCGGCTTGGGGTTCAGGGGATCGAAAATAGCGGTGCCGAGGCATTTTGACCCCGGATCATAGGAAAGGTTTGATCATGCGGCGGACATAGGAAAATGCCGCATTGGCCAGCACCGATCCGCCGATCCACGGATCTGCACGCTCCTCTTCGGAACCGCGAGCGCACAGTACCTCTCGGACCCCTACCGGACGAATAATTGGCTTTCAGCCCACCGGGTTTGTCTCGGGAATGAGATCAACGCCGGTTGGATGCTCGACATGATGTCGGATGGCATGGAGGTGTGCGTATCGCCGGATGGCGCATTGGTGATGGTCGACCGACAACCCTCATCGGCACCAAGTACCGGCGCAAGCGTAATGGGCCCGAGCTACTTTGATATGTCAGGCACCAGGCTCACATTGCAAACACCGATCGAAGTACTGGATGATAGTGTGGAACATGGCTTCTACACAGGAACATTGCACGGCACCGAAGTAGCCGTCGATCAGTACGTCCAAATGTCCGAAGGGTCACCTGTGACGGTCACACGGATCATCAGACGCCGGTCGGGTTCACGCCCCATTTCGCCTTACAGTGATACCCGGTTCGTGCTGGCCCTAATGGACGAGGATACCGACCAAGAGGATGGCAGCGTCCCGATGCTGACCTTGATGGATCGCTGATCACGCCAGGGCGTCAGCAATTGCTCCTACCAGCTGATCCCGGGAAAAGGGTTTGGGGATGTGGCCGTTCATTCCTGCCTGTTCGCAGAGTTCCAATTCCGACGCAAGTACATTCGCGGTCATTGCTATGATCGGCACTTTTCCTTTTTGTCCTTTTAGTTCACGGATGGCCTTGGTGGCTTCGTAGCCGTTCATTTCAGGCATCTGGACATCCATCAGCACAATGTCGAACGTCATGGAAGCCGCTATGGCAAACGCCTCCCGTCCATTCCGCACCATGGTCAGTTGAAGTCCTGGTATCGCCTCCTGAAGTTCATCGTGGGCCACGATGGCATTGAATTCGTTGTCCTCCGCGAGCAATATGCGTAAGTCCTGCAACCCGGGCGCTGTCGACAACATGGTTGCCGGTAGGCCATCGGGTTCAGGTATTTCGAATGGCAACGAAACCATGAACCTGCTTCCCTTGCCCTGTTCGCTCTCCACCGCGATGGTACCATCCTGCATATCGACGAGACGTTTGCTGATCGATAGCCCGAGACCGGTACCCCCGAATTTTCGCGACGTATCGCTGTAGGCCTGCGTGAACTCGTCAAAGATCCGAGGTAGCCGATCAGCTGGTATACCCACCCCGGTATCGGAGACCTCGATGCGGACCACGCATCGCGTTGCCGTCGATCCCTGGACCGACATCATCAGATGCACGGATCCTTTTTCCGTGAACTTCAATGCATTCCCGAGGAGGTTCAACAACACTTGCTGCAACCGTGTTTGGTCCCCGAGCAGCCGTTCCGGAACGTCGGGATGGACATTCAGTTCGAAGTCGATCCCTTTCTCCTCCGCATTGAAATGAAGGATCTCGCGCAGATCATCGATCAATTTCCGCGGTTCGAAGGGTGCCTTGTCCAGCACGATCTTTCCCGCTTCCATTTTACTAAGATCCAGTATGTCGTTGATCACGACCAACAGGTTCTTCGAGCTCACGGCGATGGCATCAAGGTAGCGGTCCTGTTCCGGCGGATGATCCCGTCGTCGCAGGATGTTCGTCATGCCCATCACCGCGTTCATCGGCGTGCGTATCTCATGGCTCATATTGGCCAGGAACTGTTGTTTTATCCGTTCACTTTGCTCGGCCCTTTCCTTGGCTTCGAGCAGTTCCCGTGTGCGCAGTTGCACGGTCTGTTCGAGCTTGACCTTCTGCATCCGAACTCCACGGACATACAGCCAGATACCGGCAACCAATAGCAGGACCATCACTGCATAGAACGCCCAATGCATCCACCAGGGGGGTCTCACGGCGAGATCGAAGGAAGACCCCCGCTCATCCCATACACCATCCCTGTTCCGGCCACGGACACGGAACGTATATCGCCCGGGATCCAGGTTCGTATAGATCGCCGTGTTGGCATTCCCGGAAAAGATCCAATCAGGATCGAAACCTTCGAGCTTGTATTGATATTGATGGGTGCCCGGCACTGCGAATTCCATTCCTGCGAACTCGAACGTGATCATGTTGTTACCGTGCGGGATCTCCATCCCTTCGCTCAGATAGGACGGTGCAGCGAGCAATGAACCATCCGCTCCAGGTACGATGGAACGGTTCATCAATTTGATGTCCGTGATAAGCACCTGCATCGGCCGGGCATCATCCTTCAGCTCCTCCGGTTTGAAGCGGTTGAATCCATTGATACCACCGAAGTAGAGCGTACCGTCGGGCATTCGGCAATACGCATATCTATTGAACTCGTCGCCCTGTAGGCCGTCACTTTCATCATAGTTCCTGAAAGTCCGAGCTACCGGATCGAATCGCGCAAGACCCTTGTTCGTGCTCATCCATAGATCACCCTGATCATCCGCCAATATCCCGTACACAACATCGTTCGGAAGCCCTTGATGTTTGGTGAAACGGACCGCTCTTCCGGTCGCCTTCTCGACCCTGTTCAAGCCACCACCATTGGTACCCACCCATAGGAATCGCTCCGGCTCCTTGGGGTCATCCAGCAAGCTGAAAATCACATCGTACGATAAGGAATTCAAGTCGTTCGGATCATTCGCAATGTGCCGCCACTCATCCTTGCTCGGATCGAAACGTAACAGACCACCGGTCGTGCCCAACCAAAAGATCCCATCTGCTCCCTTATGTATCGCTTGAAGGAACAAATACTGGTAATCGGCAGCCGGTATCGGGTATTTGTAGTGGGTCTGTTCGTTCGTGCGGACATTGATGGAGTGGAACTCGTCCCCGGAACCGAACCAGAGCAGGCCGGCATCATCCAGATGAAAGGGGAAACAAAAACTTGAAAAGGGCTGTGTTGCTCCCTCGCTATCCTCCCTTTGGATCCGACGAAGCTGCCTGCGTTCATGATCGTAGCGATCGAGTTGTTGCTTGCTGGTCCAGAAAACGCCCGACCGGTCCTGCACCGCGTTGACACCCTCGTACAACACCCCGTCGAAACCGGTCCGTTGCTTCACATCATCAGAGGTCAGGCGCAGAACGAACCGATCCGTGACCGGATCGAAAACGGAAAGGAAGAGCCTTTCGTCCACGATCACCTTTCCGTCCGGCGTGGGTGTCAATCCGCTCACGCTCCTCCCGATGTGCGGATCGAAGCGTTCCGAGCGTGGATCATACGTCAGGATGCCATATCCCGAAGTACCGATCCAGATCAGACCATTGCGGTCCTCATACGTTGCCTTGGCACCATGCGCGTATTCCGCGAGATTCGGATCCTTGGCGGTGATCCGTGACATGCGCCTTGTATTTGGGTCAAAGCGCCAAAAGCTCCCCAGACCTGCCAACCAGATACGGCCTTTGGCGTCGACAGCGGGCTGGGGGGTCGACATGACGATATCCAGTGTGGGCAGATCGAAGAGCATCTCGACCCGTCCTGCACCATGATCGTATTCCACCACGCAATGCCCGTTCACGAGATAGGTACGATCGTGGATCGTGTCCTCCGCCAGCATCAGATCGACAGGAGCAGGCATTCCGCTATGAATCCTTGTGGTATCGATCCGATAGCCATCACCGTTCGCGACGATCTGGACCGAGCTATGTCTCAGTTCGAAGCCATGCAGTATGCCGTGCCTATCCACATTCAATCGCCAAACATTCCCGGAAACAACGAAATGGTCGATCCGGACATTATCCGGTCGCGGATCCATATCGGACGGCAGCACGATGCGATCCACCCCGACGGTCGTGCTCACCCAAAGATGCCCAGCCTTGTCCTCGGAGATGGAAGTGATCGATCTCCCGTGTAACAGACCCGACCGTAATGAAGAACTGTCACCCCCGTCATTCGGGAACCGGATGAAGGTGCCACGTTCGCGGTCAAAACGGTCCAGGCCTGACTGTGTGCCGACCCAAAGATGGCCTCTGCTATCCTCGAACGCATAGCTCACATAACTGTCCGAGATCGTCGTGGTGTCAGCCAGGTCATGGCGGTACACTTCGAAGTGATATCCATCATACCGGTTCAGTCCATCCTTTGTGGAGAACCACATGAATCCATAGCGGTCCTGAATGATATGGTTCACCATGCCTTGCGACAGACCATCCTTGATCGTGAGGTGCCGGAAGGAGAGTGCCAACGTATCGAACTGGGCCTGTGCGAACGGAATGGAGCAGACCATGAGAACGATGATATGGAACCAGCGTCCGATCATTCCTACTCCTTTCGATCCACCATGACCTCCTGGATCGCACGTAAAAGCTCCTCGCGCTTGAACGGCTTCGGAACAAAACCATCCATGCCTGCCTCCTTGCATCGGTCCACTTCGGCCCTCATCACATTGGCGGTCATGGCAATGATCGGTATCCGTGACTTCGGGCTTTCCATGGCTCGTATGGCCTCCGTTGCATCATATCCGTTCATCTCCGGCATTTGCACGTCCATCAATACAAGGTCATAGTCCCCCTTCCTGATGCGCTCAAGAGCTTCCGATCCGTTCGTAGCCACATGGACCACCACCCCCGGTATCGCATCCACCAATTCGTCCTGCGCCACGATGGCATTGAACTCGTTATCCTCCGCAAGCAGAATGCGCAGACCCTTCCATTCGAATTCGCTCGATACGGATCCCTTCAGCACGGTCGACCTGCCGATCCCGTATGGTATGTTCACTGTGAACACACTACCCTTCCCCTTCTCACTTTGAACCGTGATGGTCCCTCCCTGCAATTCAGCCAACCGTTTGCTGATGGTCAATCCCAGACCGGTTCCTCCGAACCGTCTGCTGGTATCGGAATAGGCTTGATCGAACTCCTCAAAGATCTTTTCCTGCTTTTCCTCCGGTATCCCGATGCCCGAGTCGATCACTTCCAATTGAAGCATACAGGTCCCGTCCTTGATGGCTCCCGCATATGCCCGGATCGCCACTTTGCCTTTCTCGGTGAACTTGATCGCGTTCCCGACCAGGTTCACAAGGATCTGTCGTAGTCGTGTGGGATCACCAAGGAGCACAGGCGGCAACCCAGGATCCCTGTCCACCTCGAGGAGTAATCCCTTTTCCTCCGCCTTGTATTGGAACACGGCATGCACATCACCGATCACTTCCGCCGGATCGAAAGGAACCTCTTCCACATCCATCCTGCCGGATTCGATCTTACTGAGGTCAAGAATGTCATTCAGGATCACCAACAGATCCTCACTTGATCGTTCGATGGCCCGCAGATATCGGTCCTGACCAGGTGCGCGCTCGTTCCGGAGAAGGATACCGGTCATACCCATGATCGCGTTCATCGGTGTTCGGATCTCATGGCTCATATTGGCGAGGAACTGATGCTTGGCCCGTTCGCTGCTCTCCGCCCTCATACGTAACGATTCCGCGGTCACTTTGGCCCTCTGGGTATAGCGC
>JAHEFL010000106.1 GCA_024640205.1 Flavobacteriales bacterium
ATAGCCTGCAGGTTAACTTTGAGGCACCAGGTTCCTGGAGAAGGGGAACGACTTTAAAGGTCCCACATACCATTGGCATAATGCTCGAACAATCATGAACAACCTCCGCCCGATCACCGCGTTACTGCTTGCCGTGTCGGTGATAGTGCCTTGCCACGCCCAATTGGACCTGCATTTCGATGGCACGGTCCCCCTGGTAAGGAATGGTGATCCATTGACCTTGGCATGGGCAGGGGGCTTGAATTCAGTTCAAGTAAGCCCAGTGGACCTGAACAATGATGGGCTCAAGGACCTGTTCCTTTTCGATCGTTCAGGCAACTCGGTCATCACGTTGCTGAATGATGGTATCCCGAACACGGTGAGTTATACCCTGACCCGGGAATACGACCTGGTCGGTCCATTTCCCGAACTACATGATTGGGCGCTGATGCGCGATTATGACATGGATGGGCGCGAGGATCTGTTCGCCTATTCACAGGCCGGATTCGCCGTGTATCGGAACACCTCCATTGGTAGCATGCTTTCTTTTGAGCTGGTGACCTCTCAGGTACGCTCCAACTACGTGAGTTCGAACGGAAATCCCGTTCATGCGAACCTTTTCATCTCCCAAGTGGACCTCCCTGGCATCGCTGATATAGATTCCGACGGGGACCTTGATGTACTCGTATTCAGCCTGTTAGGCTCTTATGTGGAGTACCACAAGAACCTGAGCATGGAACTATACGGGCATGCGGACAGCCTGACATACGAGCTAAAGAACAGATGCTGGGGCTATTTCTCCGAAAGCGCATCGGATAACTCCGTTACGCTCAATGTGCCCTGCAGTTTCAATGTGCCCAACCCTGAGATCGGTGGCGGCGGTGGTGAGCAAAGTGCGATCCGGCACGGTCAGGATGGTGCCCCGAAGTCCCATTCAGGAAGCTGTCTCACCCCCCTGGACCTGAACGGTGACGGGGTGATGGACCTGCTCCTTGGCGATGTTTCGTTCAATAATGTCGTCGCGCTGTACAATGGAGGGACCGTGGACCTCGCTTTGATGACCTCGGTCGATAACTATTTTCCCATCTACGACGAGTCTGTCGAACTGGCCCTCTTCCCAGCTTCATTCTATGTGGACCTGAACAATGATGGGTTGCGGGATCTGGTCGTGAGCCCCAATGGGACCACGCTTGCGGAAAACGGCAACAGTATGTGGTATTACCGCAACAATGGAACGGATGCTTCACCCGTGTTCAGCTTCCAGCAGGACGATGTGTTCCAGGGGTCCATGATCGACCTCGGTGAAGGTGCTTATCCCGTTCCGTTCGATCATGACGGCGATGGGCTTATGGACCTCGTTGTGGCCAACCATGGCCATTTCCAAACAGGAGATACATACGTAGGTAAGATGACGCTGCTCCGCAATACCGGCACCGTGACCGACCCTTCATTTGACGTAGTGGATGAGGACTTCGCGGGCCTCTCCAGCAGTGGGATAGGATTGAGCATGTACCCCGCCTTTGCCGATGTGGACGACGACGGGGACATGGACATGTATATCGGAGACCTTCAAGGGCGGCTTCATTTTTTCAGGAACAATGGCACGGCGCAATCGCCTGACTTCGTCTTGGATACTCCGAACATCACGGATGAGTTCGGTGCGACCATAGATGTTGGACAATTCGCCACACCCCAATTTTTTGATCTCGATGGCGATGGTTTGAAGGATCTTCTGATCGGGGAACGCAACGGCAATCTGAACTACTACCGGAATACAGGAACGGCTTCACAACCATCCTGGCAACAGGTATCTGAATCATTGGGCGATGTCAGCACGGTTGAATGGTGGAACATCACAGGGCATTCGATCCCATTCATGTTCCAAACTCTGGATGGTGACAAGGAGATCCTCCTGGGTTCGGAGTCCGGATGGATCTATCACTACGGTGATATCGAAGGGAACGAGTTGGGTACCTACACACTATTGGACAGCACCTTCCTGGGAGTGCGGGAAGGGATCCGCAGCTCCCCTTGTCTGGCGGATCTTACTGGTGATGGGGAATTGGACCTTGTCCTTGGCAATTACAGGGGAGGTCTTTCCTTCTGGAGAAGCGACATGATCAGCAGCACCGGGTCCAGGGAAACGAAAGACCAGCGGTCTTTCAGCATGTTCCCGAACCCAACGTCCGGCGAGGTTAGACTGGTTTTGACCGGTGAGATGCAGGGAGCGACCAACTGGGTCATCCGCGACAGTATGGGAAAGGTCGTGATGCAAGAGGCGGCTAACGGACCGACCACTGTCCTCTCGATGACCGGCCTTGCCAATAGTGTGTATTACATAAGGACCGAGGGGAGTGTGAACTCAGAGGTTCAACGCTTGATCCTGGTCGGTCCGGAATAAGGTTCCATAAAGGACCATCACGCAGAAGGCGCCCCGAAAGGCGCCTTCTTTTGTCGTTGATGAAGGGCAGTACCTACGCCGTAACGCTGTTCATCTTGTCCAGGACCTCCATCACCTCTTTCACCGCTTTCGCACTGGTGTTCAAGGCCTCCATTTCATCGGCGTTCAATTTCAACTCCAGGACCTTCTCGATCCCTTTGCGCCCCAGAATGACAGGAGCGCCCATGTATACGTCCTTCAGCCCATATTCACCTTGAAGCCATACGCAACAAGGGAACACCCGCTTTTGGTCGCGCACGATCGCCTCCACCATCTGGGCGGCAGCGGTACCTGGCGCGTACCATGCACTCGTGCCCAATAGGTTCACGATCTCTCCGCCACCCTTCTTCGTCCGCTCTACGATCGCATCCAATTCCTCCGCACCGATCAACTCCGTCACCGGGATCCCACCGACAGTTGTATAGCGGGGAAGGGGCACCATGGTATCCCCATGTCCGCCCATCAGCACGGCTTGAATGTCCTTCGGGCTCACATTCAGCGCTTCGGCCAGGAAGGCACGGTACCGCGCAGTATCCAAGATACCCGCCATGCCGAACACGCGTTGGCTCGGGAACTTACTGTTCAGGAAAGCGCAATAGGTCATCACATCGAGCGGATTGCTCACCACGATAATGATCGCATCAGGGGAGTGCTTCACCACATTCTCCGTTACACTCTTCACGATCGCCGCATTTGTGGCGATCAAGTCGTCACGGCTCATACCCGGCTTCCGAGGCAGCCCGCTCGTTATCACCACCACATCACTACCCTCGGTCCTGGTATAATCATTGGTGGAACCCGTCAACCGGGAGTCGAACAAGTTGATCGGTG
This sequence comes from Flavobacteriales bacterium, assembly GCA_024640205.1. Lineage (GTDB taxonomy): Bacteria > Bacteroidota > Bacteroidia > Flavobacteriales_F > PHOS-HE28 > PHOS-HE28. The sequence continues at coordinate 3,251 of JAHEFL010000106.1, forward strand.
ACGTTTGCCAGATATCCAGGGCCTTGCCTTCAGCGTAGCCCTCCTTGATGTCAAGAAGCACCACTTCGTTGGCCAATTCCCAACGGGCCACGGCATCAGCACATGTTGCGCCTACGTTGCCGGCCCCAACCACAGTGACTTTCATTCGAATGGAGGAATTATTTGAGTTTTCGGATCGGAGAGCGAAGGTAATGTTAATGCCTGCTGTTGATGGTCAGTGACCGATCACCCACATCTTTCCCTAGCCCTGACCTTCCATTACCTTCGCGATGGAGGCATCCTTTTGAGAAATGATGCGTCTCAAGCATTGGATGGTCGTACCTACAGCCATATCCGACGATACTACGACCGGCGAGAGGACCGCAGGGGGGCGACGTCCTCCATTGGTCATCACATGGCCCGGGACCCCGAATGCGTTGGAAAAAGCCTATTCAGAACTTATTGATGGCTGCATTTTGAATGATCGACGCAGCCAGCAGAAAGTGCACGAACTGTTCTATGGGAAGATGATGGCCGTTTGCCTGCGGTACACGAAGAATACCGACCAGGCCAAGGACATCCTGCAGGATGGGTTCATCAAGGTATTCCGGAGCATTGAGAAGTTCAATCGGGAAGGTTCCTTTGAAGGATGGATCCGGCGCATCGTTGTCAATACAGCGATCGATCATTTCAGGCGATCCAAGAATTCGTATCTCCTTCTCGGGGAGGAAAGGAGCATAGAGGATTTTGGTGATGATGATGAGGCGGACACATGGACGGACGAAGGTCACGAGAATGACCTGGATGTTAAACCTGCCGATGTCATCAATGCCATGCAGAAACTGACACCGGCATACCGAACAGTGTTCAACTTATATGTATTCGAGGAATTGACCCATAAAGAGATCTCAGAACTTTTGGGGATCAACATCGGCACTTCGAAAAGCAATTTGGCGAAGGCCAAGAGGAATTTAAGGAAACTATTGACCAAGGAGGATCCGCTCCGTTAACTGAATAGACGATGATCAAAGGGAAAGACGGCTTCGACCAGTCCTTGAGGAATATCCTCGAGCCCTATGAGGTGCCTTATAATTCGGCCGATTGGGCCCAGTTGGAAAAGCATCTCGACGAAGGGAAGGGCGTAGGACGATGGGGGTCGGCCACCGGGCTGATAGCATTGTTGCTTGGTGGCACCCTGGCGGTCGCTACCACGGTGCATCTGATGATCCAAGAAACGGAAATGGAGGACGGAACGGGCATTGCTCAGCCTGCGCTGTTCGACCAGCGTCCGTACGCAGGTCCAAAGCTCGATGATCCGAACTCTGTGGTCGGCCACCCGGCGATCGAGGAACCGACAGCAACGGTTGTGGAGAAGAGTGCCCTGCAGCCTTCGAAGCAACGCTCCCTTACCAGTGGAACACTGCGATCCAATGACGAGGCTTTGAACGAGGGATCACCGAGCGACCTGAACAGAACAGAACCTCCGACCGCGGTTACCACCAAGCCGGATGATGCAGCGATCACCGCTAGTATCACTGAGGGTTGTCCGGGTACCACCGTGGATTTTGCAATGAACAATGTACCTGAGGATGGGATTTTCCTGTGGAATTTCGGGGACGGCAGTTTCTCCAACAAACCGAAGCCTTCACATACCTTCTCCAAGCCGGGGACCTTTGAGGTCATGCTCTCCCATTCATCCATGAGCGGGGGCAAATTCGCGAACAAACCTGTCTCTGACCGTATCGTGATCCACGAGGTTCCCGATGCGTCCTTCCAATTCATTAAACGGGAGTTTGAGAACAGCATCCCATCGGTCCATTTCGAGAACCGTAGCGTAGGCGGCAAAACCTACCACTGGGATTTCGGCGATGGGTCGAGTTCCACGGTTCCGCATCCGGACCATGTGTACAAGCAGAAGGGCAATTACACGATCACATTGACCACCAGTAATTCCAATGGTTGCGTTGATCGCGCAGAGCGCAACCTCAGGATCGAATCGGACTACAACCTATTGGCCACCAGTACCTTCTCGCCGAACGGCGATGGTTTGGAGGACACGTTCATTCCTGGAGCATTACGCATCTTGAGCGCACGTTTCCACATGTCGATCTTTGATGCCCGAACGGGCGAACTCGTGTACGAAACGAACGATGCCCAACGCCCATGGAACGGCCGGATCGGGAATCGCGGTGAGCACTGTAGCCCCGGCGAGTATCTGTGGATGGTGGATATGAAGGATGGCGAAAGCTTGGGAGGATCCTACAACGGAAGTTTGAGCCTTGTGCGTTGATGAAAACTTCTAATTCCGAAAGAGCCCGGCAGTGCCGGGCTCTTTATTTTTGCCCCATTGGGCAACCCGCGCAGCCCCTCTCGCATCATAGGGAGCGAAGGGCATTCCCTGTTGAAGGATAACCCCGTCCTGGGATAGTAGAAATGAACATGGATGCTCGCTCGAACGATCCGACCAAAATGGACAGCAACAATCCGATCACGCTTCGCTCACTGACACTTCTTTTCGGTTCGATCCTGTTCGCGACGATCCAGCTTCAGGGGCAGCAATTCAGCATCACAGCAGGAAGTGTCACCTCTTGTGTCGGGGTATTGGAAGATTCCGGCGGTCCCGCTGCTTCCTATTCGAACAATGAGAATTTCACAGTGGTGATCTGCCCCGATGTGCCGGGTGATGCCATTTCCTTGTTTTGGGCGGTTTTCAATTTAAGCCCGACCGGACCGAATCCACCCGATCGGATACGGATCTGGGACGGGAACTCGACCGGAGCAACATTCCTTGGCGAATACACGGGTACGGCACTACAAGGATTGACCGTATCCGCTACGACCTTTAACCCAAGCGGGTGCCTCACGGTACAATTCATCTCAAATGGTGCTGGAGTTGGGGATTTTGCGGCTTCCATTCTTTGCTTCACTCCATGCGACCGGCCAACGGCTGAGGCAACGATGAGCGAACCTGGACCTGCCTTGGTCTGTGTGGGAGAGGTTATCGATTTTGATGGCAGTGCTTCCTATGCTGCCCCGGGTTTCAACATCATCGAGTACGAATGGGTCTTTGCCGATGGCACCACCGCAAGTGGTCCGATCACATCCCATTCCTACGATGAACCGGGTGAATACGTGGTCCAGCTCAATCTTTTGGATGACAACGATTGTGTGAACTCCAATGTGGTCGACCTGCAGATCCTGGTGAGCACGACACCAACTTTC
>JAHEFL010000107.1 GCA_024640205.1 Flavobacteriales bacterium
CACCATGTCATCGTTCACTACCATGGGTGTGCGACCCTGCTCCGGACGGAGCGCGCCGATCACCACGTCCGCATGCTTCAACGCCTTCTTGAGCTCGCTCGGCTGGATCACGGAGGTCCATACGCGCTGGCCCATATCGGTCTGTAATCGACGCAAGCGATAGATGCTCTTGTCAAAGACCTTCACGCTGGCTCCGAGTCCGATCGCCGCACGCGCAGCGAACTCGCCTACCGTTCCGGCTCCGATGATGACCACTTCCGCAGGGGCCACACCGCTGATGCCGCCCAGCATCAAACCCTGGCCTCCCTTGTCGGCACTCAGGTATTCGCTTGCGATCTGGATGGAGGTGTTGCCCGCGATCTCACCCATGGCACGGATGATCGGGTAGATCCCCTCGCGGTCCTTGATGAAGTCCCATGCCACCGCTGTCATGCGCTTCTCCATCATGCGCTTCAGCGTATCCTTGGGCTGCACGGTGAGCTGCAGTGCGGAGAAAAGGATCTGCTTGTGCCGCAGCATCTCGATCTCGTCATGCGTGGGAGGCGCCACCTTCAGGATCATGTCCGCTTTGAACACCTCCTCAGGGCTCTCCAGCACCATGGCGCCGGCCTCGCTGTAATCGTTGTCCTGGAACTGGGCGGGCTCACCGGCACCGCGTTGGATCACGACCTCATGCCCCCTGCCCACAAGCACCGCCACAGCAGCTGGCGTCAAGGGCACGCGGTGCTCCTGGAAGGTGATCTCCTTGGGGATCCCGATGAACAGGCTTTTCTTCTTCCGACCCACTTCCATGACCTGCTCTTGCGGCATCATGGCCACCTCGCGGGCAAGTTGTCGTAGCAGTTCAGAGGATGGGCTCATCGGGTCGCGCGGTGGTCCGCGAAGGTACGCGAGAGCGGCGAGTGAACCTCCGCGATCAGAACGAAGAGCCGAGGGTATTCACTCGCCACACGCTACTCCCCACGACTCAAGGTTATCCGCCGAACGCCGCCCTTCCCCTCCTCCAGACGCACATGCAGCGTATCCTGCGGAAAAAGATCCTTGGCCAACTCCGGCCATTCGATGAAAGAGTAACCGCCTTCATCCAAGTACTCCTCGAACCCGATATCCTCCAGTTCGCGGGTATCCTTCAGGCGGTACAGATCGAAATGATGGATGCGCATTCCGCCTTCGCCGACGTATTCGTTCACCAGCGCGAAGCTGGGGCTGCTGGTGCCTTCCTCCACGCCTAGGGCACGGCAGAACGCTTTGATCAATGTGGTCTTGCCAGCACCAAGGTCACCGTGGAACGCGAGGACGCGATGTTCCGGGTAGGAGCCCAGGATCAGTCCGGCCACTTCCCCGGCATCCGAGGCTTTACGTAGGGTGATGGTCGAGATCATAAGTGGAGGTAGAATGCGGGAAATGTGGGAATTTGTGCTGGACGGACAATGGTCAGGTACGAAGAAACTTCGGTCCCATCCGCTCAACCTTTGCCCGGCTGTTCCGGATGGTTACTTTTTCTCAGCGATCCCTCAACGCCTCTGCGGTCCACTTACCACACTACCTCGGCTTCAGCACTGCCCAAGGCACCAGCATCTCCTCCATACTGATACCACCATGCTGGAAGGTGTGCCGGAAGTAGGTGACGAAATGGTTGTAGTTGTTCGGGTACACGAAGAACTTGTCCTGCTTGGCGAAGATGTACACCGTGCTCACGTTCACCTTTGGTAGGAAGATCTTGTCGGGGTCCTTCACCACCAGCACGTCCTTGGCTTCGTAGCTCAGGTTGCGCCCCAGTTTGTAACGAAGGTTGGAATTCGTATTCCGATCGCCTACCACCTTGCTGGGTTCGCCCACGCGGATGGTGCCATGGTCAGTGGTGATCACCATCCGTCCACCGCGCTCCGCGATGCCTTTGATGATGTCGAACAGGGGGGAGTGCTCGAACCAGCTTTTCGTCAGGCTCCGGTACGCTGCGTCATCATCGGCCAGCTCACGGATCACCTCCATCTCCGTGCGTGCATGGCTCAGCATGTCCACGAAATTGTACACGATGGTGTTCAGCGCGTTCCCCATCAGGTTGTCCAGGCTGTCCGCCAATTTCCTGCCGGCGTTCAGGTTCAGGATCTTGTGGTAACTGTGCTTCACGGGCTTTCCCAAACGTTGCAATTGGCCCGCTATGAATTCCTCCTCGTGCGCGTTCTTGCTGCCTTCCTGGTCCTCGTCGATCCATTTCCCCGGATGGCGTTTATCGATCTCACCAGGCATCATGCCAGCGAAGAGTGCGTTGCGCGCATACTGCGTGGCGGTGGGAAGGATGCTATAGAACAAGCCCTGTTCATCGGTCCTGAAATACTGCCCGATGATCGGTTCCAGGATCCGCCATTGGTCCAGCCGCAGGTTGTCGATCAGCACCAGGAAGAGCGGGGACTGCTTCTCATCGATCAATGGGGCCACCTTCGCCTTGAACAGTTGGTGCGATTGGAGCGGGATGTCATCGCCGTTGTTGTTCACCCAATCCACGTAATTCTTTTCCACGAAGCGACAGAACAGGTCGCTGGCTTCGCTCCACTGGGAGCGCAGGATCTCGGTCATTCCCTGGTCCTGGCTGCCGCTCAGTTCCAGTTCCCAGCGCACCAGTTCCTCATATAGCTGTTTCCAATCCTCGGTACTCAGCCGGTCGCCCAGGCGCATCGAGAGCTGCCGGAATTGTTGCTGGTAGCTGCTGGAGGTTTTTTCGCTCATCAAGCGCCGCCCTTCCAGGTTCTTCTTCAGCGATAGCAGGATCTGGTTCGGGTTCACCGGCTTGATGAGGTAATCGCTGATCTTCCCACCGATCGCCTCCTCCATGATGTGTTCCTCCTCGCTCTTCGTGATCATGACGATCGGCACATGCGGATGGACCGCCTTGATCCGGCTCAACGTTTCGAGTCCGCTGAGGCCGGGCATGTTCTCATCCAGGGAAATGATGTCATACTCCTTGCCATGCACCTTTTCCACGGCATCGAGCCCGTTGTTCACGGTATCCACCGTGTAGCCCTTCTCCTCCAGGAAAAGGACATGCGGACGCAGGAGATCGATCTCGTCATCAGCCCAAAGAATGGTTGCGGTCATGAGTGGAATGGCGGGCCCTTGAGGAGCCGGTTTTTCAGTGGTGAAGCTTCGCATGCAGGGCCAACGCAGGATCCCGTGTTGTGTTGCCCTGTACTTTCGGGGCGTGAAGTTATCCGGAAGGTTGAAAGAAGATCGATGTCCTGTGGGGTTGATCGTCCAGCCATCGACCTTCAACGAGGCCTCCTTCACCTCCCGACCTGCAAATCGCTAGGAACCGATGAAGATCTTCAACGACCCGATCTATGGTTTTATCACGGTTCCGGATCCCTTGGTACTCGCGCTGATCGACCATCCCTGGTTCCAGCGCCTGCGGTACATCAAGCAATTGGGATTGGGTCACTTGGTTTATCCTGGAGCGTTGCATACACGCTTTCATCATGCGCTGGGTGCGATGCACCTGATGGGAGAAGCTATTGGCACGTTGAGAAGCAAGGGCCACGAGATCACGGAGGAAGAAGCCCGGGGTGCCGCCATCGCGATCCTTCTCCATGACGTTGGCCATGGCCCGTTCAGCCATGCCCTTGAGCACAGCTTGGTAGAAGGAATTGGCCATGAGGATGTCAGTGCATTGGTGATGGATGCCCTGAACCTGGAATTCAACGGCGCATTGGATACCGGCTTGAAGATCTTCCGCGATCAATACCCCAAGCGTGCTTTGCACCAGTTGGTGAGTAGCCAGCTGGACGTGGATCGTATCGATTATTTGAATCGCGACAGTTTCTATACCGGTGTGAGCGAAGGGGTGATCGGTGGTGAACGCATCATTAAGATGTTGCAGATCGTGGATGATCGTCTGGTGGTGGAGAGCAAGGCGATCTATAGCATTGAAAAATTCCTCGTAGCCCGTCGTCTGATGTATTGGCAGGTGTATCTGCACAAGACCGTGGTGGCCTGTGAGCTTATGCTCGTGGAGACACTCCGCAGGGCCAAGGAACTGGCATCAACGGGGGCAGTTGTATTCGCATCACCACCGCTGCAGCGGTTCATGAGGGAGCAGCATGACCGCAGTGCATTCAAGGACCCCAGCGTTCTGGCCGACTTCCTCAAATTGGACGATCATGATATCATGGGCGCCGTTAAGGTCTGGTGTGATCATCCGGACAAAGTGTTGGCCCGGTTGTCAAGTGATCTGGTCCAGCGCCGTACCCTGCAGATCAGATTGCAGGACCAACCATGGGATCCGCAAATGGTCGGAGGGTTGAAGCGGTCGGTTTCGGACCAACTTCACATTGAAAATGAGTTTGCCGGCCGATTCGTTCTGACAGGCAGTATCGTGAATAATGCCTACGACCCGGTCAAGGATCGGATCGAACTTCTATACAAGGATGGCAGTTCCAAGGACATCGCTGAAGCAAGCGATAACTTAGGGATACAGGCACTGGCAAGACCCGTTACGAAATGGTACCTCACGTGGCCCAGGGGCGTGGCACTGAAGTGAGCACACGCTATTGGCAACCGACGACATTGGCTAACTTGGTCGCGACGCCCCTTCTTTCCTTTGCTGAATAGGCTTGATCGGAGCATTCCCCATTGTTCGTGATACCAAAAAAGATCCATTACGTCTGGTTCGGTGGTCGTGAATTGCCCGCAACGATGCGTGGCTTGATCAATGGCTGGCGGAATGCAATGCCGGACCATGAGATCATTGAATGGAATGAAACGAACATCGACGTTAGGCAGCATCCATACATGTATCGGATGCATTCGGAAAAGAAGTATGCCTTCGCAAGCGACTACGCGCGCTTGATGGTATTGAAAGAGCATGGTGGGATCTACATGGATACCGATGTGGAGGTGAAGAAAAGCCTTGAGCCCTTTCTGACCGAGCGGTTCTTCCTGTCGTTCGAATTCGATCATTTCATTTCGACCTGCATCATGGGTTGCGAACCAGGGCATCCGCTGATACAAGGGCTATTGAAAGACTACGATGACCGGGAAGATCCCGTGGTCAACAATATCCTCATTACGATGTACCTCATGGACCACTATCCTGAATTCCGATTGAATAATCGTGATCAAGTGGTGGGGGAAGGGATCCGCATATTCCCAAAGGAGTATTTCGTGGTACCATCCTTCAGTGAAGCGCACAACTTCAGTCAGCACCACGCGAACAATCATTGGAACGAGAAGGCGTCTCGGTTCAGTCCAGGGAAGGTGATCCGGGCGCTCATCGGGGATGTGCTTTTCTTCAAATTGGTGAACCTGAAAATGGGTCTGAGCAGCACTTTCCCGGCCATGGAAAGAAAACGCGTCAAAGCCCAAGGGAAGTAGTGACGACCCGGATGATGGCCGGTCACTTTCTTTGTGCCCATGACCGACATGGGATTTTCTCCGATCATTTTCGTCACAGGCGCCACCAGCGGTTTTGGTGAGGCCATTGCACGGCGCTTCGCTGCGGAAGGACGGCGCGTCATCATCACCGGTCGTCGCCGCGATCGCTTGGAAGTCTTGAAGCGCGAGTTGGAGGGTTTGCACGGAACGGTGGAAGGCGGGACGGTGGTGCATGCCTTGCGGTTCGATGTGCGGGATGCCGCAGAGGTTGAACGCGCATTCGCATCGTTACCGGACGGCTGGCGCGATATCGATGTGTTGGTGAACAATGCCGGCCTCGCTGCTGGTTTGGACCCGATCCAGGATGGGGATCCCGACGATTGGGACCGTATGATCGACACGAACATCAAAGGCTTGTTGAATGTGAGTCGCACGGTGATCCCGGGAATGATCTCCCGCGGCCGGGGGCATATCATCAACATTGGCAGTACCGCCGGGAAGGAGGTCTATCCAAAGGGCAATGTGTATTGTGCCAGCAAGCATGCCGTCGACGCATTAACGAAGGGCATGCGTCAGGATCTCCTGCCCCATGGTATCAAGGTCACGCAGATCGCGCCAGGGCTGGCAGAAACGGAGTTCAGTCTGGTACGCTTCCATGGTGACGCCGAAAAGGCGAAGAAACCCTACGAGGGGATCGAGCCGCTGCGTGGAGAGGATATCGCGGAACTGGTCCACTTCGCGGCATCCCGGCCAGCGCATGTATGCATCAATGACCTGGTGGTGACGCCGACAGCACAGGCCAACAGTACGCTCACCCACCGGGTGATGTGAGTACCTTCGCCGCATGAACACGAATTGGGCAAAGATCCTGTTGTTCACCCTGATCGGTTTCGGGCTGGGCTTCCTTGTAAGTCGCAGCTACGGTGATCGCGGATGCCATCGTGGTGGTTGTGAGCGTATGATGTCCTGCCACGCCTCCGGCGGCCATGGGTGTGGGCATCACGGCGGGAAGTCCGGTTGTTG
>JAHEFL010000108.1 GCA_024640205.1 Flavobacteriales bacterium
CCGGTCGTGAAGTCCATCCCCTATGTGAACAAGCCGGAGGATATCACCCCCGGTGTCGCCAACTGGTACGCGAGCACCTACTACGATGGACAGGATTTCGCCAGTGTTCTGGTGAAGACCCGCGAAGGACGTCCCATCCATATCAAGGGCAACCCACGCTTCGGTATCAACCGGAATCCAGGTCTCGACAAGGGCTCCATCAATGCCCGGATCAACAGCTCGGTGCTTTCATTGTATGACAGTGAGCGCCTGAAGGCTCCGGTCAAGGGCGGTGCGGAAGGCATCGTGGAAAGCAACTGGGACGATGCGGACAACGCCATCGGCAAAGGCCTGGATGCCGCGAACGGGGCCGGCAAGCGCATGGTACTGTTGACGAACACGGTCATCGGTCCGAGTACGCTGGCGGCCGTGGCCAAATTCAAGGAGCGCTACCCGGCATTGGAGCATGTGCAATATGACTCAGTGAGCTATTCCGGCTTGACCGCGGCCAATGCAAAGAGCTTCGGCAAGCGCGTGATGCCATCGTATGACCTGACCCGTGCGGATGTGATCGTGGGTGTGGGTGCCGATTTCCTGAGCAGTTGGGGGACCACCACACAGAATACCTGGCAGTACTCCAGCCGCCGGGACCCGTCCTCGTCGAAGATGAGCCGGCACTGGCAGTTCGAGGCCCGCATGAGCCTTGCAGGTGCGAATGCCGATGTGCGTGTACCCATGCTTCCAAGTGAACTCCCGCTCGTGGTCATCGGCCTGCATGATGCGATCGCGCAGAAGGCCGGCGGTGCGACCATCGGTGGCGGCTCGGACAATGAGCAGGTGGCGCGTTGTGCTTCGGAGTTGCTTGCGGCCAAGGGTCGGAGCCTCGTGATCTGCGATACCAACGACGAAGGGGTGCAGGTGCTGGTGAACAGCATCAACCACATGCTCGGTAATTACGGAAGCACCATCGACCTGGCGAACCACACCTATTTCAAGCAAGGTGACGATGCGGCCGTGGCCCGGTTGGTGAAGGACATGAACGCAGGCGCCATAGGAGCACTGCTCATCGCCGATGTGAACCCTTGCTACACCCTGGCGGATGCCGAGGGCTTCAGGACCGGATTGGCGAAGGTGGGCCTATCGGTGAGCTTCAGCCGCTATGCGGATGAGACCGCAAGCCTCTGCCAGTGGACCTGTCCGGACCATCACTTCCTCGAAGGGTGGAACGACTTCATGCCCATGGTGGGCCAGTATGCGCTTGCGCAGCCGACCATTCAGCCGCTTTTCGCAACGCGCCAGTGGCAGGAGAGCCTGTTGCGCTGGAGCGGATCATACACTTCCTGGTATTCCTTCCTGCGCGGCACCTGGAAGAGCAACCTGGCGACTTACGGCGGTGCCGAGGCACTTTTTGAGGAGACTTGGAACAGCGCGGTACATAATGGTGTGTTCGCCGTCCCTGTCGGAGATGCCGAGATACCTGCATTCAATGCGGACCTGAGCGCTGCTGGAGCGGCTGCGAAGAAGTGCGCCCAGAAAGGCGATGGATTCGAAGTGGTGCTTTACACTTCAGAAGCGATCGGGGATGGCCAGCATGCCAACAACCCTTGGCTGCAGGAAATGCCGGACCCGCTGACCAAGATCACGTGGGACAACTACGTGTGCATGAGCCCGACGGATGTGGCGGAAATGACCCTCAACATGTATCTGGGTGAGCAGGGTCCCGCCAGTCTCATCACAGTGGGCGTGAATGGCAGGGAGTTGACCCTGCCTGTTGTGCCTGCACCCGGACAGAAACCAGGTTCCATCTCCATCGCGCTGGGTTATGGTCGCGGTGCCAATGGTGAGAAGGTGGGCAAGGCGGCCTGCGTTACGGACCATGAAGGCGAATTCCGCCCGGTGGGTGTGAATGCCTACCCGATGACCGCACTAGTGGATGGCTCGGTGCGCTACACCGCCGTGGGAGCTAACCTGACCAAGACCGGTGGAACCTATCCGGTGGCCATCACGCAGACGCACCTGACGCACATGGACCGCCACAGCGTGGTGCGTGAGACCTCGCTCGGGGTCTTCAAGGCAGGCGATAAAGAGGCATACAATTACACGCATGCACTGGCCGTGCACGAGGATGTGAACGGCGATGGTGTGATCAACGCGCAGGATAAGAAGCCCGTCGCTGAGTTCGATCTGTGGCAAGAACACCCGGTGGAAGGCGTGGGACACCGCTGGGGTTTGAGCATCGACCTCAACAGTTGCATCGGATGCGGCGCTTGCATCACGGCTTGCAATAGCGAGAACAACATCTCCGTGGTCGGCAAGGACGAAGTGCGGAGGAGCAGGGAGATGCACTGGTTGCGTCTGGACCGCTATTACTCTTCGGACACGACCAAGGAGTCAGCCAAAAAGAAAGGCTTGGGCAAGATCGACACCTACCTGGACATGGAGGTGCCGAGCGAAAGTCCGAAGGTGGTCTTCATGCCGGTGATGTGCCAGCATTGCAACCACGCGCCCTGCGAAACGGTTTGTCCGGTGGCGGCGACCACGCACAGCAACGAGGGTCTCAACCAGATGACCTACAACCGCTGCATCGGCACACGCTACTGCGCGAACAACTGTCCGTACAAGGTGCGTCGCTTCAACTGGTTCAATTATGTCAGTGACAAGTTCGGCGAGGTGAATCCCGCTTGGGACGACCTGGGCAGGATGGTGCTGAACCCGGATGTGACGGTGCGCGCTCGTGGAGTGATCGAGAAGTGCAGCATGTGCGTCCAGAGCATCCAGGCCGGCAAGCTGGAAGCCAAGAAGGCCGGTCGTCCGGTACAGGATGGGGATATCGAGACCGCTTGCAGTGCTGCCTGCGGCAACGGTGCCATCGTGTTCGGCGACCTGAACGACAAGAAGAGCAAGGTGCAAAGCCTGGCGTCAAGTGACCGCAGCTATCACATGCTCGAGGAGATCGGGGTGAAGCCCAATGTGAACTACCTGGTGAAGGTGAGGAACGTGGAGGAAGGGACCGAAATGAACAACGCCTGAGGATAACGAAGAGGAATCCATGCATTCAGAAGCTGCGATCCGTACACCGCTCATCCTGGGTCATAAGACCTACCATGATATCACCAACGATATCGTGGCGCCGATCGAGAACAAAGCCCCGAGGGGCTGGTATGTCCTGATGGGCATCGCCGGCCTTATCGCAGCCTATGGCACGGGCTGCATCCTGTACCTCATCAGCAAAGGCATCGGTGTCTGGGGTCTGAACAAGACGGTGGATTGGGCCTGGGACATCACGAACTTCGTTTGGTGGGTGGGTATCGGTCACGCCGGTACGCTCATCAGCGCAGTGCTTCTTCTCTTCCGGCAGAAGTGGCGCATGGCCATCAACCGTAGTGCGGAGGCGATGACCATTTTCGCTGTCATCATGGCGGCCACCTTCCCTGGGATACACATGGGACGTATCTGGATGGCATACTGGGTGTTCCCCTTGCCCAACCAGTTCGGTTCACTCTGGGTGAACTTCAACAGCCCGCTGCTGTGGGACGTGTTCGCGATCAGCACGTACTTCTCCGTTTCGCTCGTCTTCTGGTACATCGGCCTCATTCCGGATTTCGCCACCATCCGCGACAAGGTCACGCGTCCAGCGATGAAAAAGGTCTATGGCATCCTCAGTTTCGGCTGGACGGGTAACGCCAAGGCCTGGACACGTTTCGAGGAGGTGAGCCTGGTGCTCGCAGGCATCGCCACCCCACTTGTATTCTCCGTGCACAGTGTGGTAAGTATGGACTTCGCCACATCCATCATTCCGGGTTGGCACACCACGATCTTCCCTCCTTATTTCGTGAGCGGGGCCGTGTTCAGCGGATTTGCCATGGTACTCACGCTGCTGCTCGTGATGCGCAAGGTGATGCACCTGGAGAACTACATCACGGTGAAGCATGTGGAATACATGAACATCGTGATCATCGTCACCGGATCGATCGTGGGTGTGGCCTACATTACCGAACTGTTCATCAGTTGGTACAGCGGTGTGGAATACGAGAGCTATGCCTTCATCAACCGGGCCACGGGGCCTTACTGGTGGGCATACTGGAGTATGATGACCTGCAATGTCATCAGTCCCCAGCTTTTCTGGATCAAGAAACTGCGTACCAACCTGGCGTTCACGTTCTTCATGAGCATCATCGTGAATATCGGTATGTGGTTCGAACGCTTCGTGATCATCGTCACCAGCCTGCACCGGGACTATCTGCCCAGCAGCTGGACCATGTTCCACCCTACCTGGGTGGATGTAGGCGTGTTCATCGGCACACTCGGCATTTTCTTCACGCTGTACCTGCTCTTTGCACGGTACTTCCCCGTGCTTGCACTGAACGAGGTGAAGTCCATCCTCAAGGTGAGTGGTGAGAGCTACAAGCAGGAGGCCCAAAAACATCATCACTGAGCGACATGGCGAACAAGGTCATCTACGCCGTTTACGAGGATCCCGAACTGTTGAAGGACGGGGCCCGCAAGCTGGTGTCCAGCGGCATCAAGGTGAAGGATGTGTTCTCACCCTTCCCGGTGCACGGTATCGATCCGATCATCGGCATAACCCGCACGCGTTTGGGTATCGTCAGCTTCATGTTCGGCATCACGGGCACGTGCCTGGCTATTCTGGGGATCTGGTACTTCAACATCTTCGACTGGCCCATGAACATCGGTGGAAAGCCTAGCCAGGCGCTTTACAAGAACCTGCCGGCATTCATCCCGGTCACGTTCGAATTCACCGTGCTGTGCGCTGCGCATGGTATGGCGATCACCTACCTCATCCGCAACAAGACCCTGCCGGGCATGCCGGCCCGGAATCCGGACCCACGCAGCACCGATGACAAGTTCATCATCGAGGTGCGTACCAATGAGAACCACGGCCATTCGTCGGAGCAGATCACAGAGCTGCTGCGTGGCACTTCCGTTCTCGAGATCAACGAACGCCAGTACTGAGCCCGAGATGATCCAACGTAAACCGACAACCAGCCTGACCTTCAGCGCCATCGCAGCGATGGGCCTGCTGATGACCTCATGCTCCGGCGATGTGAACAGCCCTGGTGTGGAGTACATGCCTGACATGTACCGTAGCCCAGCGGTGGAGGCCTACGTGGACTTCGGCCAGGATCCCTACATCTTCAGTGAAGAACTGGCCAGGGAGCAACGCGAACGCCCGAGTGCACGCAAACCGGTGGATGGCACGATCTCCTTCTCGCAGGACGCTACCAAGGCGATGTACCGCATGCCCTATCCCTACCCGAACACGGTGGATGGATACGAGCAGGCTGGACTGGAGCTGAAAAGCCCGATCGCGATGACGGAGTCCACCGTGGAGCAAGGCAAGGTGATCTACACCAAGTTCTGCGTTCAATGCCATGGGGAAAAAGGTGCTGGCAACGGCCCGGTGGTGGAACGGGGCGGTCATCCGCCTCCCGGTGCCTACGACGGTCCGTTGAAGGATCTGCCGGAAGGGAAGATGTTCCACACGATCACTTACGGCAAGGGTGTGATGGGGAGCCACGCATCCCAGCTGAACAAGGAGGAGCGCTGGCTGGTGATCCAGTACGTGAAGTACTTGCAGGCGGGTGGTAAGATGCCGGGTGCTGCACCGGTCGCTGCGAGCGATACAACAACAGCGATCTGAACTAGGACGAATACGGAACAGAAGCGATGAACTTCACCTTCAGCAAACGGGCCCGTGGGATCAGCATGGCGCTGATCATTCTAGGAGCGGTGGCCACGTTGGTCGGCGTCCTTGGCGACCATACGGATCATCACCAGCGGAGCTGGGCCAACCTGCTCGTCAATGGTTTCTTCTTCCTGGGCATCGGCTTGGGTGGTTTGTTCTTCTTTGCCTTGCAGAATGCCACGGAAACGGCATGGACCGTCCTGGTGAGGAGGGTGTTCGAAGGCATCATGAGCTATGTCCCGGTCGGCGCTGTGGTCATGGTGATCGTATTGGCAGCAGGCAGCATGCACATGCACCATATCTATCACTGGATGGACCACACTTTGTACCATGAGTACGTGGTGGGCGAAGGTGCTGAAGCCACTTATTCCGATGAAATGGTGGAAGGCGCCATGGCGAACCCGAATTACGACGCGCTCATCGCGAACAAGGCGGCATTCCTGAACCAGCCCTTTTTCTGGCTTCGTTCGATCGCCTACCTGATGGTGTTCATCCTGTTCGCGCGTTGGTTCCGGAGCAAGAGCCTGGCCATGGACCAGCAAAGCGGGGAAAGCTTGGTGAAGACCCACCTGCTCCTGTACCGTCGTGGTGCCTTGTTCCTGGTGTTCTTCGCGGTGTTCAGCAGCACACTCGCCTGGGATTGGATCATGAGCATTGATACGCATTGGTTCAGCACCCTCTTCGGATGGTATGTGTTCAGCGGT
>JAHEFL010000109.1 GCA_024640205.1 Flavobacteriales bacterium
GTATCAGGAAGGCGGCACGATATGCGAAGCTTGTACGGTGAGCGTCGATTCGATGGTGAACAGGAGAGTTTCTATGGGAACCTGGTCTACCAGCAGCTGCTCGGCACCGGGACCGACCAGATCAAAGCGGGCCTGAGCTTCCAGTTCGACGATTACAAGGAAGTATATCTGGACAGCGCCTTCACGCGGACCGAGCGAATGCCCGGTGTTTTCGCCGAATACACCCGAAAGAGGGCGGACCTGACCCTCGTTGGTGGGCTGCGCGTGGATGACAATGACCTTTTCGGAACGGCAGTAAGCCCCAGGGTACATGCCAAGATCGATCTGGGCCCGCTTACCCAGGTCCGATTCTCCGCTGGGCATGCGTTCCGTACAGCGCTGCCGCTGGTGGAGAGTGCTTCCGTCCTGGCCAGCTCCCGTCGCGTGGTGATCGAAGGCCCGCTCGGTATGGAACGGGCATGGAACTTCGGAGCCTCGGTACTTCACAAATTCAAATGGCTGGATAGGAAATGGGCTTTGGGTCTGGATGGGTACCGGACGATCTTCGTGGAACAGGTGGTGACCGATCTGGATCGCAGCCCGGGCACCGTGGCGTTCTATATGCTTGACGGAACCTCCTATGCGAACAGCTTGCTGGTGGATGTGCAGGTACAATTATCGAAGGTGTTCAACCTGAAGGCGAGTTATCGTTGGTACGATGTGCGGACCACCTACGACGGAAAAGTACTGGAACGTCCCTTCACTCCAAGGCACAGGGCCTTGATCGATCTGGCGTATTCCGATAGGAAGGAGCGCTGGCGATTCGATATTGCCTTGAACGTGCATGGACAGAGCCGCATACCCTCCACGGCAATCAATCCGGAGGAGTATCGATTGGAACCCGGTTCACCGGTGTTCACGACGATGAATGCACAGCTGACCCATATTGTCGGCCCGTGGGAATTCTATTTGGGCGGTGAGAACCTGACAAGCACCTTGCAAAAGCAACAGATCATCGCCCCGGAAGATCCTTTCGGCCCGTATTTTGACGCGTCGCTCATATGGGGACCGACCAACAAAGCGATGCTGTTCGCCGGACTCCGGTTCACCATGCCCGTCAAAGCGCCTCAACAAAGCAATATTCCATGAAACACTTGTTCATCATCGGTCTGTTCCTTTTCACTTCGACGTCCTTCGCTCAGGACAACAAGAAAGTCGCTGCTGCGGATATTCGCACCACGGCCGTCTGTGATATGTGTGTTCGCACCATCGAGGGTGACCTGATCTATGAAAAGGGGGTGAAGAAGGTGGAGGTCCGTCTCACGGACAACATCATCCATGTCGAGTTCGATCCGCGAAAGACCACGATCGATGCTATCCGCACCGCGATCACCGAACTGGGGTATTACGCGGATGATCTGCCTGCGAACCCCAAGGCTTTCGCCGATCTTCCAGCCTGTTGCCAGAAGGAAGGTTGCGGACAACTGCATAAGGAGGAGTGAACCATGGCTCTGGTGCGCAAGGTGCGCGGTTTCGTGCCGCAATTCGGTGATGGACGGTTCCTGGCCGAGACCGCTGTCGTGATCGGGGACGTGATCATGGGCGCTCAATGCAGCGTATGGTACAACGCCGTGGTAAGAGGGGATGTGAACAGCATCCGGATCGGTGACCGCGTGAATATCCAGGATGGGGCCGTTCTCCACTGTACATACGAACGGGCCTCGCTCAACATAGGCAACGATGTTAGCATTGGGCACAATGCGATCGTCCATGGTTGCACCATCGAGGACAAGGTGCTCATCGGTATGGGCGCCATTGTGATGGATCACGCGGTGATCGGCGCAGGGAGCGTGATCGCAGCTGGTGCGGTCGTTCTTCAGAACACGGTGGTGGAGTCGGGCTCCTTGATGGCCGGTGTGCCGGCCAAGCGCGTCCGGGAAGTGGGGAAGGACCTTTCCATGAACGAGATCGAGCGTATTGCCGCGAACTATTTGAAATATGCTTCCTGGTTCAAGGAAGACTGAGGGTCCCCTGACGCGTCCATTGCGCCCGTTCCACGTGAGTACCGGATAGTCCCATCCTGTCCAGCATGCCACGGAAGAGCCCGACCTCACCGCTTGTATAACATTCGAGTGTTCCGCGTTCCCTTCCCCCAAGGACCAGCGAATTCTGCTCCAGAATGCGTTGCACCTGGCGGGCAATGGCGGGTGCCGGATCGATGACACGTACATCAGTCCCTACGATCTTCTTGATCAATGGCTCCGCAAGAGGATAATGCGTGCATCCCAGCACAAGGGCATCAATATTCCTTGCCAACATGGGTTCGAGCCAGCCGCGTAGCATGGCTTCCGTCACAGGACCGTCCAGATCCCCGGATTCAATGCGTTCCACCAGCCCCGGGCACGCCTGATGGATCACCTCCACATTGCGCCCGAACCGTTCCACCACGGAGGCGTAAACCTCAGATTGGAATGTGGCGGTGGTGGCAATGACCCCGACAACACCGGACCTCGTGAGTTCCGCCGCAGGCTTTACCGCAGGCTCCATGCCAACGAAAAGCGTTCCGGGGTAGTTCTCCCTCAGGGCTCCTAATGCAGCGCCGGAAGCCGTATTGCAGGCCACCACGATAACCTTGCATTGCTTATCCAAAAGGGCTTTGGTAATGGCCATGCTGAAGGCACGCACTTCGGAGAGGGAGCGTTGCCCATAGGGTAGGTGGGCCGCATCCCCGAAATAGAGCAGGCGCTCCGCTGGGAGCGCCTGCATGATGGCTTTGGCTACCGAAAGACCGCCGATGCCGGAATCGAAGATGCCGATCGGACTGGTGGCCAGCACCGGATCAGATCCCAAGTTTGGTCTTCACCAACGGCATGATGTCCTCGCCACCGTCCCAGAAGAGGACGAACCCTGCACTGGTGTCGAAAATGTATGCGAAACCATTGGCGGCTGAAACTTCCTGTATCGCCTTGTTCGTGCGCTCGACCATGGGCTTAAGCAATTCCTCCTCCTGCTTGGCGAGATCCTCCTGCGCCTTTTCCTGGGCGGCCTGGATGCGCTGCTCCAATTCCTGGATCTCCCGCGTGGCGATCTCGCGTTCAGTATTGGTCATCGTTTCGGCTTTGGACCGCGCCTCGGTCACCGTGCGCTCGTATTCAGTGCCCATGGCCCTCAAGCGCTTGTCCAATTCGGCAGCAAAGGCCTGCATTTTGGCTTCCGCATCCTTCCGTTCAGGAAGTGATAGCATGAGCTGCTGCCGGTCGATATGACCCAACTTGGCATTTTGGGCAATGGCTTCCGGAACTGCCGCAAGCAGCAGGCAGAGGCTGAGCATCAAGGTCTTCATGTTCGAACTATTCATCGTGGTTTAACATCCTGGCCACCGGATCGATCGGGCGGAGCGCCTCGACCTTCATCCTTCATGGGCGCATCATCATCGGGTGGTGGTTCGCCGAAGTCGTCATCCCGACCACCGCCGCTGTTCCCTTCTTTGCCCGGGCGTACCCCCAGCTTTCGAAGCACGCTGTCGCTTTTGTCATATTTCTCGCTTGCGAAAAGCAGGTTGCTGCTCTGTGCACCCAGATCGAAAATGGCCACGTAGCTGGAACCGGCCACCTCCTTCACCGCATCATACACACGGTCCTGGATGGGTTGGATCAGTTCCTGTCGCTTCTTGAACAGGTCACCCTTGGGTCCGAAACGCTTCTTCTGTAGTTCACGCGCCTCCCGTTCTTTCTTGTCAATATCCTCCATCCGTGAACGCTTCATCTCATCGGTGAGAAGGATCGCTTCGGCATTGTATGCATCCCTTAAACGACGGATCTGCTGGTACCGATCATCGATCTCATTCTGCCATTGGAGGCTCAATCCATCCAATTCCTTCTGGGCTGTCGCATACTCAGGAAGCTGGTCCAGGATATAACGCGTGTTCACGAAAGCGATCCGCTGTGCCTCAGCACGGGGTATCACCATCAGGAGCGCGAACAAAAGGAAGCCGAGTGTAAGAGTGCGGTGCATGATGGAAGCCGGCAAAATTAGGCGATCCGGCTCAGAGCTCGCCAAGATCTATGCCGATCGTGAAATGGAACTGGCTCTTGGCCATGTTGGGGGAAGTAGGCACATCATCAAATCGCCATCCATAATCGAGACCCATGGGTCCGAACATGGGCAGGAACAAGCGCAGACCGATCCCTGCTGAACGGTACAGGTTGAAGGGATTGAATTGATCCGCCTCCCTCCATGAATTACCCGCTTCCAGGAACGCCAGCGTATAAATGGTGGCGGAAGGATTGAGGGAAACCGGAAAACGCAGTTCCGTGGTGTACTTCGTGATGAAGAAATTACCCGTGGATGGCGACAGGGAGAAATCATCATACCCCCTCAGGCCAACGATCTCGCGTCCGTCCAACTGGAATCCGGTGATCGCTGCGCCACCCAGGTAGAAACGTTCGAAGGGTGATTCCCCGATCGTCGCATTGTAGTATCCAAGGAACCCGAATCCCGCCCTGGCCATCAGCACCAGATTGTGGCCCGTCTTGCTCGGCGTGAGCTTGTTGTACCACTGCGTCGTGAACTTCCATTTGTGGAACTCCACCCATTTGTACAACTGCTCAGGTGGAAGTTCATTGTAGTCCCTGTCCCCGTCGAATAGCGAATAGGGAGGGGTCGCCTTCACAGAGAAGGTAATGTTGGACCCGCTGCGGGCAAAGAATGGCTGGTCCACCGAGTTCCGAGAGAATTGCAACGTATAGGAGAGTACGTTGCTCTGGCCATTATCGAAGGAGAATACGACCTGACCGCTCCGGTAATTGTTCAGATCATACAGCTGAAATCCAATGGTCTGCCGCAGGATGAAAAAATCGTCCGGCCAGGTGAGGCGTTTACCCAAACCAACGGATAACCCGGTAATTAGGAGGGATTGCCGCAGGGGGTTGGGCACCTTCCCATCGATCGTATTGATGAACTTGGATGCTCCATTGGTCTGCACCGAATGGTAGACGGAAAAGCTCAAGGCATTCGGTTTTCGACCACCCAACCAAGGTTCCACGAAGGACATGCTATAGCTCTGGAAGAAGCTTCCATTCGTCTGCGCGCGCAGGCTGAGGGTCTGTCCGTCACCTGATGGGAGAGGGGTCCAAGCCTTACCGTTGAACATGTTGCGCATCGAAAAATTCGTGAAGGACAGACCCAAGGAAAGAACCAGGCTACCTGCTCCCCAACCGCCACTGAGTTCCAATCGGTCACTGGGCTTTTCCTCCACCGTGAATTCCAGATCCACTGTTCCGGTTCTTGGGTCCTGGACAGGGTTCACCCCGAGGGTCTCCGGGTTGAAATAGCCCAGGTTGGCCAATTCCCGTTGCGTCCGGATCACATCGCTCCGGTTGAACAACTCGCCAGGCTTGGTCCGTATCTCCCTTCGCACGACATGTTCATTCGTCTTTGAATTCCCCAGGATGATCACATTCCGTATCCTGTACTGCTTGCCCTCCCTGATGCGGATATCCAGGTCGATGCTGTCACCATCGGCAAGGATCTCCACCGGGTCCGGGTAGAAGCCGAGGTATCCATCATCCATGTACAGCGAACTGATGTCCCTGCCGGCTTGGTTCATGTACAAACGGCTGTCCAACAATTTCTTGTTGTAGACATCGCCCTTGTTGATGTTGAGGATACTATCAAGCCGGGATGAACGGTACTTCACGTTGCCCGTCCAAGTGATGTTGCGGAAATGGAATTGAGGCCCCTCGTCCAAGGTGATCTCCACCCTCACACGGTCCTCACTAACGAAATACATCGTGTCCTTGGTGATGGCCGCATTCCGGTATCCCTTTTCGTTGTACAGGTCCAGCACACTGTTCTTATCCGTTCGATACTCGCTCGCCAGGTATTTGCTGCTTCCAAAGAACCCGTACCAACGCTTGCGCCGCGTTTTCTTCATGGTCTTCCGGAGCTTGCCATCATCAATGGCTGAATTCCCGTGGAATACGACGTCCTCGATCTTCACCCGTGGACCCTTGTTCACGTCCACTTGCAGCGAGACCCAGGCCCCTGTGGTGTCCGGTATCTCAATGATCTTCACCTTGGTGCTCAGGTATCCCTTGTCAGCGAAGTAGCGCTTGATGGTGTGTTGTGTGCTTGTGATCAGCGCTTCGTTCACCTGCTGCCCGCTGGTCAGACGTACTTCCTCCCGGATCTTGTCCCCTTCGCTCTTGGAAATACCGTTGTACCGGGTGCCCTTCAACCGCGGGCGTTCAACGACCACGATGTTCAGGAAGATCGTTCTTCCGCGGATCTCCGCTGCATCGATCCTGATATCGCTGAACAGCTTCTGCTCCCATAGGTTCCGAATGGCCCTTGAAATGCGGTCGCCCGGTACGGTGATCTTGTCTCCGACGAGCA
>JAHEFL010000110.1 GCA_024640205.1 Flavobacteriales bacterium
CACG
This sequence comes from Flavobacteriales bacterium, assembly GCA_024640205.1. Lineage (GTDB taxonomy): Bacteria > Bacteroidota > Bacteroidia > Flavobacteriales_F > PHOS-HE28 > PHOS-HE28. Next base: position 5 of record JAHEFL010000110.1, read on the forward strand.
CCAGGATACTTGGCTTTGTTGAAGGTGAAGAGGCTGTCCGCAAACTCGGTGTTCGGGACGAACTTCTTCAGGTTGTAGGTGACGATGTTACCGTCCTTGTACAGGATCTGAACGCTACGAGGTTCCGTCTTCGCCTTGTCGACGGTGAGGACCACCGTGTGGTAGGCCTTTTTCGATGGATCCTGTGGGAAGAGCTTCACCACCTGGATGGTCACGCCGCCCTCCACTTTTTCCTCCACGAACTGGCTCTTGAAGCCCTTTTCATACTGTGTGAACAGCTTGCTCGGATCCAACTCCTGGTCGATCTCCGACGGGTCGCTCAGGGTCACCTCGTTGTTGTCCTTATTGTACGTGTACAAGGTGGTCCCATCATTGATCAGGAGGTTCCGGTCCAAGGTCAGCATGAAGCGCTTGCCTTTCACCTTCATGGTCCCTTCCTGCTTCACGTCCAGCTTATCCCTGGAGTTCTGCAGGCGACTGGTGAACTCGGTCTCGAAGCTTGTCCATTCCTTGGCCTTCGCCATGAGCTTGTCCACGATGGCCTTGCTTTTGGGGTCATCCTGGGCCATGCTGGCCAGGGGGAGGAACAGGATCGAAATAATAAGAAGAAGATGCGCTTTCATGGGTTGCGAAGGTAATCGCTGTGGGAAAGGCAATGAGCGTGCCGATCACCCATGAAGGCATGTACATCAGCCCATTTTCTCGATGGCGTGATCCAGGTCGAACATCAATTGCCATTTGGAGACCCGAAGCTCACCCTTTACCGGTGTGGAATGTCATGGGTGGAAGTGCTCCTGATCTGATCCCCATGATACTGCGATCAACGGCCCATGTTCATTTGGCTCGTCAAGGGCACATGCGCACTGCCGTATTGACAATTAAGGTCGTGGTCGTCAATTCAGCAGCCAGATGGAGGCATTGAGGACCGTCGCGAAGCTGACCCAGAGAACATAGGGTACGAGCAAGTAAGAGGCCCACCTGTCGATCGGGTGGAAGGCCCGGATGCACAGGATGATGGTAAGGAGGAGCAAAGTGATGTCCACCAAAGCCAATCCCGGGCTCTTCAAGCCGAAGAATAGGAGGGACCACAGCACGTTGAGAAGCATCTGAACCCCGAACAATGACAAGGCCCTGCGCACCTTTGGGTCCTCCAGCCCATTGCTCCAGATCAGTCCTGCGGCAAAGCCCATCATGATGTAGAGCACGGTCCACACCGGGCCGAAGACCGTCTCGGGTGGGTTGAAGGTCGGTTTCTCGATCTCGGTGTACCATCCTTCAATGGCTCCGGCCGTGATAAGGCCGGAGGTACTTCCCAGTAGCAGCGTGATAGCGATAGCGATAGCCACCTTCCACGTGGGAGAAGCGGAGTCCAACAGGCGTGCGGTGCGTTCGTACATATGGCTTTCTACGACATATGGTCCGCGTCGTTACGGATGCCGTACACCCTCAGAACGGATAACCGATCGCAATGTTCAGTATGAAGTTGCGGTTCCATTGCCTTTCCAGGTCGTCGAACACCCAGCGTTCGCCTGCCGGTAGGTCCGGTCTTCGCAGTGGGGCTGCGAGGTCAAGACGAATGACGATAACCTGAGGGTCGATGCGAAGGCCGAAACCGGCATCGAGGGCGATCTCGCTCACAAAGGTGTCTGCTTTGAATTCTCCTCCAGGTCGCGAAGGGTCCTCCCGGAGCAGCCACACGTTGCCCGCGTCAGCGAACAGGGCACCCTTTATGAAGCCGCTGATCGTGAAGCGGTATTCCGCATTGACCTCCAGCTTTAAGTCGCCCACTTGATCCACGAGCAGGTTGTTATCCAATTGGGTCGCATAGCTTCCAGGACCTACGCTGCGGGCTCGGAAGCCGCGGAGGCTGTTCGTGCCACCTGCATAGAACTGTTTCACGTACGGTATCACCTCGTTGTTCCCATAACCGATGGCGGCATGCGTTAGGAGTCGGGTCACCAATTGGTTGCCATGTGGCCCGATACTGTGGTACCAGCGCAGCTCAGGACGCAAGCGCACATACTGGGCGTAGCGCTGCCCGAGCAATTCCTTGCCTTCGGGAGGCCGATCGGCACCACCACGCGTTGCGATGGCATCGATCAGGTTGCCCGCCTCGTCGATGCCAAGGCTGTACACGATCCAGTTCCTCTGGCTATCGCGGCTTTGGGTACTACGCGTGTAGGTGTAACCGACGCCAATGATGAACTGATCTTCGAAGCTTCGCTGGATGGTGGGGTTATCGTCCAGGAAGGCCTGGAAATCATCACTGGCGTTGAAGAGGTCGTTAAAGCTGACCTCCAGCAGTTGAAGGTCATGCCAGATACGTTTCTCCCTGCGCCAATTGTAACCCAGTCCGGCCGTCGCCGATCGCAGGCCATATAGCTGGATGCGTCGGTAGAAGCCGAAACCGGCCGCGATGTTGGTAACCGGTGCCCGACTCCGCAGTCCCCCAGGTTCAGGCAGCAGCAACATACGTGGCACGGCAAGCCCGGCCTTGATCCCCACCTCGTACGCGTTCGTTCCCTGGCCTGCACCGGACAACTGCGTTTCGAACCGTCCGTTCAGGTCGAGCGTGAATTGTTCGGCCCCTCGCAGAAAGTTGCGGTCACGGAATCCCAATCGCACACCCGGTCCGGAAAAATTGTTGCTCTTGCTCACCAGGTTCATTTCAGAGAATAGGGAGAAGCGTTTTTGAGGCAGAAGGGCCAATTCGGCATTGAGGACCCCCTCTTGTTCCGGTTCGTCGGAATAGGCAACAAGAACGTTGCGGAACACACCATAGGAGGAGAGGTACCGCTGCGTTGCGTTCGTTAGCGCCAACGAATAAGTATCCCCCGGCCGAACAAACACTCCGCTCATCACTGCCTCGGGGCGGTACATCTGCAGATATCGGACATAATGCATACCCTCCACCTCAAGCGTATCCTTTGGTGGTAGCACGTCGTCCTGGTCGCTTAGGATAGTGACCTGCCCGATGGTGTAAGCACGTGTCTTCGCTGAGCTGGTGGCCGGTTTGACCCGAAGGTGCAGAGCCACCCGGTCCGCACCCACGGTGGTGTCAGCGACCCAGATCAGATCGTCGGGACGGATCCTGTACCACCCTTCGTCGCGCAGCCTGTCAGCAACGCGGGCACGTTCCTCGGTGAGCCGGGCCAGGTCATAAGGTTCACCCACATTCAAAGGGCATTGGGCGAGGTGCCCCACCAATGCACTGTCCAGTTCGTCAGCCTGGCCGATCCCCATTCTCACATCGGTGATCAGGCGTGGGGGACCGGGGGTGACGGTGAAGATGACCGAAGCACGCCGACCGTGACGTACCAATTCATGGCCAACCGTGGCATGCATATAACCCCGATTGTTCAAACGGTTCACCATGGCGTGGTCCAGGTCCGGCAAGGGGAGGTCGCTGAGATACACGGGCGGACTACCAAGCTTGTACTTCAGCCAATGGCGGAAGCCCTTCTCTTTTATCGGCTCGCTCACACTATTGTGCAGGGCTACTGTGGGGCGCATACCGAAGATGCTATTGTTCGCTACCGGATCGACGAGCTCGTCCAACTCCTGGCCTGCACCTTGAGCATCGAAAACTGGTTTCGCTGTCCAGTTAATGGAGTGCCCTGTGAATAGGGGCTTTTCATCCGTTGCGTGGCGCAGACCACTGCAGCCGGTCAACATAGCCGCCAGGCAGCCAATGCGCGTCAGGTCAAGGAACGTGCGTGCAAGCATTGATGTCATCAGTCCTTCACCGATCTCTTGCGTTCCTCTTCTCTCAACCTCAAGATCGCTTCGCGCGATCTGGCGCGTTCCCTGGCGTGCCGTTCCCATTCGCGTGTCAGCATCAATGCCACTCCGTTATTCACCAGTTCGCCGTCATACAGGTCATAGGCGTTCTCGTGGAATAACCGCAATCGCAAACGTCCGTCCTTGGTCATGTCGTAGGCAATGGCATATTGAGGGGCCTGCGTGTTGCTTACACCACTCACATCCTGGCGTCGTTCATCAGCACCTACCGACCCACCTGCCTCGATACTGATGCGGTCATTAAGGATCCGCTGGGTCACCTTGTAATCCACGGTAGTGCGCGCATAGCTCTGGCTCCCCTCGGTTTGATCATAGGTGTTCACCCCTAGTTCGATGTCCATGCCTTTGATACCCCCCCCGGCCATTTGGTTGAGCTGCTGGGTAAGGATGCTGTTCACGGAATTCCGTGCAGCGGTGGTAGCCAAGCTGCTCCCTCCAGGGCCGGTGCCACTTTCGTTCTCCAGGAATGTGCTGAGCACCAGCAATCCGAAGACCTGTCGGTTAAGTTCCTCCTGACTGGCCGGTTTGGATAATTGTTCCAGAGCATTATTCACTTGTGGATAACTGTTCCGCACCTGGCGTTCCATGTCGAGCCCGAAGGTGATATCCGGCGCCTCCACCGAACCATCGATGTTGATGATGACATCGAAAGGCAGACGGGCCTGAAGGGAATTCCGCTCAGCTTCATTCAGGCCGCCACGAGCATTCGAGACCAGTGGATACGGCGCTGCTGTGGTTCGGTATCTCGCTTGCAGGTCCATGCGTCCTGCCATCGGATCCCCGTCCCAGATGATCGTGCCTCCCTTCACCAGGTCGAACCTTTTCTTGACCAATCCATAGAATTCAATGGTGTATCCGCCGTCGTTTATCTTGAAAGGTCCTTGCAGGTGGATATCCCCATTGGGGTCATAGCGGAACACCAGATCGGCGCTTCCGCTGAAGGTGGCTTGATCACCTGTGGTGGGGTCGATCACTAGGGCAAAGCTCGCGCGTTCGTCCAACAGGATATGCAGGTCCAGCGCGAGTCCGGGCAACTGGGCTGCGAGTGAATCACGGAGCATCTGCCCATCCGTGCTGAAGCGGAGCGTGTCCTGTGCATCGAAATCGTCGGTGAACATCACGATCCCCTCATGGTCGACCAGTTCCACGGTACTTCCGGGCAGAACCACGCTGAGGGCCGTGCCGTCCAGAATACCCACGTTCCCGCGCACCGTTGGTTTAATGGCCTTACCCTCGATCTGCAGGTCGATACTGCCGAACAACTGGCCGAAGAACCGGGGATTCTGCTCCATGGTGCTATTGACCAGCTCAAAGCGGTCGGTGCGCAATCGAAGGTCCAATCCCGGTCGTTCACCCTCGATGGTGTTCACTCGCCCGTCCAAACGGAAACGGTTGCCCGCCTCGTCCATCACTGTGACATTGTCGAGAAGCAATCCACCCGCATCGAATACCACCGTTTCATGGGGCAAGCGGTATACAGCACCGGTCTGGATGACGCCTACGCCCACATCGCGCAAAGTCGTGCTACCTGTGATCCGTACGTCCGACCCTTGCTGCTCGTAGTGAAGGTGTCCATCCAACGCACCCTCGAGGGAGATGAGGTAATCCGCCACGAAGGGCTCCAGGAAACGGAGGTCGCTTAGCCCCAACTCGGCCTCGCCCCGGATGCGTGGCTCATCACCGCGCAGATCCGCGTCCGCTTTGGCTAGTAAACGGTTCAGTGTGTCGGACAGGGCGATCTGGGTCCGGTACTGGTCATCAGCCATTTCGCTGGCCAGCATGCTGAGATCGCCCATGCGCACTCCCAGGACCTCCAGTTGCTTCACATCAAGATCAGCTTCCAGACGTCCTTCACCGGTATATGGCAGGCTCACAGTGCCATTCAATCGACCGCTCAGCACCTGCATGCTATCGGCCGTGCTCACCAGTTCACCAATGGTGCTCAGGCGCACCTGGTTGAATTCAATGTAATTGGACTGCCGGTCCGTGCGGATGGTCATCGTCTCCTCATTGCTCTGCAATTCGAAATGTTCAGCACGCAGTCCTTCACGGGTCAGATGCAACGCATTGTCAGGGTGTGCTGTCCAGGCACGTCGGTTCAAAAGGAAGTTGGGGTCCATGTGAAGTATCGGCACACCCTCCTCTCGCCGAAGGCCCGAGCCGATACTGTATCTGTCCTCACCGAGTTCGTCCTGCACGCGGAATGCGATGTGCAGCATATCCGGCAACGATCGGGCCTCCAGGGACAGGTGCTCCAGGAATATCGAGTCGCGTTCCACGCCTTCCATGCGCACCGCACCGTTCAATCTATTGCCCTCGGCGTCCACGTTCACAGTGAGGCGGTGCAGGTCGATCCCTGCGAAGTCCAGGTGAGGGATATCGATATCGAGCTTTAGTTCATCGCTGTCGCTATCGTAGCTTCCGCTCAACGTGCGCAATTCGATGGCATCAAGTCCGGGTGCGACGATCTCGGTGAGCCAATCGGTGCGCGGCAGGGTGATGGCCAGGTCCAT
>JAHEFL010000111.1 GCA_024640205.1 Flavobacteriales bacterium
CAGATCGGCGTGGGCATCGATCCAGATCACCCCGAGGCGCTCGTTCGGGAAGGCCATCTTGGTCCCTGAGACCGATCCGATCGCGATCGAATGGTCACCTCCGACAACAATAGGAAATACGTTGTTCCTCAGGAACTTATAAACCTCATAAGCCAGGTCGCTTTCAAATCGTATCAAGCCATCAATATGGTGCGCGCTGGGAGATGTGTCATCCTCATAGAGCACATCGTTCTCATCCCGAAGAATGCTCTCCTCTGCATGGCCGAACAGTTCACTTCCCAGCTTCCAGGCTGCCACGCGAAGGGCGGCCATACCCATGCTGGCGCCGCGTTTACCGGCCCCTATCTCCGATGCAGCCTCGATCAATCGTACTTCCATACCAATGCCGGAATCAGGCTTGGCGAAGGTACGTAGGGACCATCCAGAGGTGATGCATGTAACGCCTTGTCCCCATATCCGTATCAAGCCCACGAACGATGACCACGACCCGATGAACCCCACACTCCGCATCCTGCCCTTGATCCTTGCGACCGTGCTCCTATTGCCTGGTTGCGGTACCGGCCTCCTGTCATCCAAGGTGGATGAAGGGGTTATTGAATATTCCCTGACCTTCCCTGATTACGACCCCGATGGGATCATGGCCGGGATGCTTCCCGAAAAGACCTTTCTGACTTTCGCGAACGACAAGCAGGTGGCTGAACTCAGTGCAGGCATGGGGATCTTCAAAACCTGCATGGTAACCGATAACGAGGCACGCTCCATGGATTATCACATGAGCATGATGAGCAAAAAGATCGTGGCCCATTTGCTCCCCCGCGACCTGGCCGGATTTGCTGACGAGTTGGGTAAGCCGACCATCATCCTCACGAACGATGAGGATACCATTGCCGGCTATCCCTGCAAGCGGGCACTTGCCATCTTTGACCGGATCGAGCATCCGGAGATCGAGCTGTGGTACACGGATCAGATCGAAATGAACGACCCGAACTGGTTCGGCCCGTTCGCTGAGGTGCCCGGCGTGCTTTTGCGCTATGAAATGGTCCAGTACGGGCTTAGGATGCGCCTTGATGCCGTGAGCATCAAACCCGGCAAAGTGGATGGATCCAAATTCTTTCGCCAGGCGGACCACGAGTCCGTGGAACCCGCCGTGCTGCACCACGAAATGACGGAGGTGCTGGGCACCTTCAGCATGTAAGCGGGGAGATCCTAACGCTTTCCACGGCCGACCTGTTGATAATAGCGGGTCCATTAGGGGCGTTGTGCCAGAGCACCCCGGTACTTTTGGAGTGCATCGCGTGCCTCCGCGCGCACTACGCATTCCCGCTTTGGCCAACACGAGACGGAACAAACTACGCGACGACGAGGGAACACCCTCCAAGGAAACCAGCCGCAAGCGACGACGCAGTAGCGGCTCCAGTGGGTCAGGGGATGGCCGATGGGCGCGATTCAAGGCATTCTGGAGCGATGAGCGTACGCACAAGGTGCTTGGGCTCTTCCTGGTGCTGGCCTCGGCCTATTTGCTCGTAGCCTTCGTCTCCTTCCTCTTCACCTGGCGGATGGACCAGGATCTGGTGGGCCGTTCCTGGGGGGAGATCTTCAGCCCGGAGGTGCGGGTGGAGAACTGGCTGGGCAAGTTGGGCGCCCTCACCGGACATCAGTTCATCCATACCTGGTTCGGTATCGCCGCTTTTGCACTGCCGCTCTGGAGCTTTTTGGGCGGGGTGCGGATCCTGTTGGGATCTTGGCTTCTTCCTCCCCGTCGCACGCTCGGATGGACGGCCATGGCCATGCTCTGGTTCCCCACCGTGCTCGGTTTCGCCTTCACCGGCGAGTATGCCTTCATGGGCGGTGGCCTGGGATATTCCATCAATCACCACCTGCGCTCCTTCCTTGGCAACTTCGGAACAGGAGCACTCATCCTGTTCGCGTTGGGCGCCTTCGCCGTGTACACCTTCAACCCATCCTTCGCGTGGGTGGGGGCGCTTTTCGAGAAGCTGCGTGCCGTGAAGGTGGATGCGCATGAAGAAGAAGAGAGCGAGGAAAAAGAAAGTGAGGACGATACAGCGGGTGTTCGCCTGCGTGAGCCGTTGCTAGCTGAAGAGGTGGCCGAAGAGGACGAATTCGAGACCGTGGAGGAACCGGAACCTGCGGAAGATGTCGAAGAGAGCGCATTGGAGTTGGAGACCGTGAGCGTGGAGGAGGAAGTTTACGTGCCGCCAGTTGCGGCTACCCCATTGGCGGAGGATAGCGAGGAGAACGGGTTCAGCGTGCAGGTGGCCAAGAGTGATGAGCAGATCCTGAGCGAGGACCAGATCGAGGAAAAGCTGAAGGAATTCGGGGAGTATGACCCCAAGCTGGACCTGAGCAGCTACGAGCTACCACCTGTGGACCTGCTGGTGGACCACGGAACCGGCGAGCTGACCGTGACAAAGGAAGAGTTGGAAGCCAACAAGGACCGGATCGTGGAGACCTTGGGGCACTACAACATCGGCATCGACAAGATCAAGGCAACGATCGGTCCCACGGTCACGCTGTATGAGATTATCCCGAAAGCCGGGGTGCGGATCAGCAAGATCAAGAACCTGGAGGACGATATCGCGCTGAGCTTAGCTGCGCTGGGTATCCGCATCATCGCGCCCATACCGGGCAAGGGCACCATCGGTATCGAGGTGCCGAACAGCAAACCGCAGATCGTGGGCATGCGTGCCGTGATCGCCAGCGAGAAATTCCAGAACAGCAGCGCCGACCTGCCCATCGTGCTGGGCAAGACCATCAGCAATGAGACCTTCGTTACGGACCTGAGCAAGATGCCCCACCTGCTTATGGCCGGTGCCACGGGACAGGGAAAGTCGGTCGGCCTGAACGCCATCCTGGTAAGCCTTCTGTACAAGAAGCACCCCAGCCAGATCAAGTTCGTCCTCGTCGATCCGAAGAAGGTGGAACTCACCCTCTTCAACAAGATCGAACGGCACTTCCTGGCCAAACTGCCCGGTGATAGCGACGCCATCATCACGGACACCAAGAAGGTGGTGGCCACCTTGAACAGCCTGTGCATCGAGATGGACGAGCGCTACGAGCTGCTCAAGGACGCGCAGGTAAGGAACATCAAGGAGTACAATGCCAAGTTCATCAAGCGGCGGCTGAACCCGGAGAACGGGCATCGCTTCCTCCCCTACATCGTGCTGGTGGTGGATGAGTTCGCGGACCTGATCATGACCGCCGGTCGCGAGGTCGAAACCCCCATAGCCCGATTGGCGCAGCTGGCCAGAGCCATCGGCATCCACCTGATCATCGCCACGCAGCGCCCGAGCGTCAATATCATCACCGGTACCATCAAGGCCAACTTCCCGGCGCGTATCGCATTCCGTGTGACGAGCAAGATCGACAGCCGCACCATCCTCGACACGGGCGGTGCTGACCAGCTGATCGGCCGCGGCGACATGCTGCTGAGCACCGGCAACGAAGTGATCCGCATCCAATGCGCCTTCGTGGACACCCCGGAGGTGGACAAGATCACGGAGTTCATCGGCAACCAGCGTGGCTATCCCGAGGCCTTGCTCCTACCCGAGGTTCCCACCGAGGAGGGCGAGAACAACGACCTGGACGACGGCGATCGCGACAGCATGTTCGAGGACGCCGCCCGCTTGGTGGTGATGACGCAGCAAGGCAGCACCAGCCTCATACAACGCAAACTGAAGCTGGGCTATAACCGCGCCGGCCGTATCGTGGACCAGTTGGAAGCGGCCGGCATACTCGGTGGATTTGAGGGTAGTAAAGCGCGGCGGGTGCTTGTACCGAACGAAGCAGCACTGGAGGCGATGCTGAACCCGGTGGATGCTGGGGGCGGGATGTAGGGTCGTAGTATCCGTTCCTCTCAGTTCTTGGTGAACCGGTAAACATGCTAATCAATGTACACCCATGGCCACACAAAATGAGAAACCAAAGAACTACTTGGGGGTTGGAATCGCCCTTGGTGCGGGTATTGGAGCAGCCCTGGGGGTAGCCATTGGTAATATCGCGCTTGGCGTAGGCGCCGGTGTCGCCATTGGTATTGCTGTGGGCTTTGCGTGGAAAAATGATCCGAACAGATCCTGATCCATCCTTGTCAACAGGCCTGGTCGGTAAGATCGCCGATCTCATATCATCCGGAACCACTAGTTGTTCAGAACCGCGTACAGCCATGTATGCATCAGCCGCGCCCCCCAGGGTGGAGTTTCCTCTTATGTATTGCATTGAGCGTTAGCATGTGCGCTTTGAACGCGTGTAGTTAATTGAACCACACCGCATAGCCCTTCCGGCGTAGCTCCAGCGCCAGCCCCTCCTCCACCTCCTGTGCTTCCTCGCGGCCCATGGGTGGTATATCCTGATACAGGCTGGGGCGCAGGTAGCGCCCGTACTTCTGGACGATGGCGGCGCTGAGCTTGTGGCCTTTCGCATTGCGGTATCCGGTCCTGTGCTGCTCGAAGCGTTCCTGTGGTGTCTTGCTCGTCATACCCACATAAAGGCATTCCAAGGCACCATTGAACTGGGGGTTCGCCTCACGGAATTTGCGGTTCTCCGTGAAGACTTTGCGGGAAAGTTCGATGACGTATACGCGGTAACTGGTCGGCATCGGCGAAGGCTGGCATGCGCTACCCGTGATATGGCCGGGCAGCGGCTCCGCTAACGTAACATCACGCGTTCGCTTTGCGATCCTCCACTATGGTGTACGGTGAGGATCAGTGGTGGCAGGGCAAGGTTCCCGCCGATCGTGGTGCTGTACATGCTTTCCGAAGCGATCCCGCTCGCGAGCATGCGTCCCAGGAAGTCGTGTATAGTGTAGGGCGATGCTTCCGAAAGGCCCAGGATATGCAAGACACCGTGTTCATCCACCCAGGCCGATAGTTCATATTCTTGGCCATAACGCACCGCGACCGTGGCACTCACGCTGCTGGTGCCATAGGTATCCACCTGCCGCAGCCGGTAGTAGTTGTTGCCCTTTTTAGCGTTGGTGTCATCGAATACGTAGTGTACCGGAGTGGTTGAATCCCCGGAACCGGGCAGCGTGCCAATGATGGTGAACTGCGCGCCGTCCGTGGAACGCTCCACCTGGAAGTGGTCATTGTCGCGCTCACTCAACGTGGTCCATGTGAGACGTACCCGGTCGCTCAAGGCCGTTGCTTCGAAGGCCAGCAATTCAATGGGCAGCAGGCATTCCAACGCGGCGATGTAGGCCGCGTTGGTCGCATTGTTCGGCGCGGCCGGGGTTTCATTGCCCGCCACGGTCGCGCTGGTGAAGTTGCCCGCCGCGCGGTAGTCCCCCGTGTTGAAGAAGAGCACCCGGCCCGTGTGGTCGGATGTGCTGATGCGTAAAAGATCCAGCCCGCCGCCGTTCATGTTGTTGGCATTGCTGCCGTAGCTGATCCCGTGGAAATACCGACCCTGTGCATCCCGCGTTTGTCCGGCATCCCCGGTGTTCCGAAAGCCCATGTAGTTCCAGTTCCCCGCGCCCCAGGTGCAGGCGAAGTAGCCACTGTACGCCGCGGTCGCGCTCGGCGAGGAATTGCAGCCTTGCATGGATGCATGGTTGGCAGGCACGATATAGCGCCCGTCCATGGGTGCGGTGTCGGTCGGGTCATCCGCAGGTATCAGCGCGTTGCGATCGGCATTGTTGTAAAGCAGGATGAGCGAACCGACCGGCACAGCGGACCAGGCCGCCACATTGGCGAACCGCAAGTGACCCGTGCTCAAGCCGCTTCCGGTAAGCGTGGATCCAAAGCCATTGTGCAACGTGCCATTGTTGTCATCCACTTTGATGTTCCGGATGTCCACCACACTGCACACCGGACCCACGACGAGCAATTCAATGTATTCCTTGGTCCCGCTGGGGCCGTTGCTCAGTTCGTTAACGATGAGCCCTGTGCCGACGGGTGCGAACGGGATGGTGATCTCGATGTCATCCACGGCAAAGCTCGGATCGGCCCCGCTCCCATCGTTATCATTCACCCAGCGGAATCCGATCCGCACGTTCGAATTGTTATCCGCCGAGGCCGGGAGCGCGATGGAATACGAGGTCCACTGTCCCTGCCCACCGCCGCATTTCGGGGTCTTGGGCAGATCCGCAAGTTGCGCCCAGATGGCACCGTTGTAATACCAAAGTGTGGCGTTATCGATACTTCCCTGCCCGCCTTCCATGTAGTTGAAGCTGAGCGTCATGCCGGTGATCCCCGCAAGGTTGATGGTCGGCGACTCCGCCCGTTGGTCCGCTTGTGGGCTGTTGCAGGAACAGCATATGAAACAGAGGGCCGGAGGACAACCGGCATCATAGG
>JAHEFL010000112.1 GCA_024640205.1 Flavobacteriales bacterium
GGTCTTGGGAAGGAAGGCGATATGCTTGAGCGTAGTGATCGGTTTCAATCCGGGTATGATGGGCACGGCGATACCGGCCGCTCGACAGAGTTCCACGAAACGGAAATACTTCGCGTTATCGAAGAACATCTGGGTCACCAGGTATTCCGCACCGGCATCCACCTTTTCCTTCAGGTAGGCGATGTCCACGTTGAGGTTCAGCGCTTCAGGGTGCTTCTCCGGATAACAGGCGGCGCCGACACAGAGGTCCGTCGGAGAGGCTTCCTGCTCCTCTTCGTGCAGGTATTTACCACGGTTCAGCGCAGCGATCTGACGCACCATATCCACCGCATGGGCATGACCATCCCGCTCCGCAATGAAGCTGGATTCATTCTTAATGGCATCCCCGCGCAGCGCCAGCACGTTGTCGATCCCCAGGAAGTTCATCTCGATCAAGGCATCCTCGGTCTCCTCCCTGCTGAAGCCGCCACAGATCAAATGCGGGACCGTATCGATGTCATACTTCACCTTGATGGTGGCGCAGATCCCGATCGTCCCGGGCCGTTTGCGTAGGCGCACCTTTTGAAGAAGCCCATGCCCGCGCTCCTTGTACAGCACCTCCTCCCGATGGTAGGTCACATTGATGAAACTCGGCTTGAATTCCAACAGGGGATCGATCCCTTCATAAATGGACTGGATGTGCTTCCCCTTTAGAGGAGGCAGGATCTCAAAAGAGAATAACGTGCGGTCCGCCTGGCGGAGATGGTCGATGACCTTCATGGATCGAGTGCCGTGATCTTGAGGGGGCCAAAAGTAGGAAGGTCCCGGCCGTCGCCGGGACCTTCCCAATTCCTGAGGTGTTCGCTCACCGCAGGATGGTCACGTGGCCCGCATATTCCCGGCCCGTTTCGGAGACCCGGATCAGGTAATAGTAGGTGCCGTCCGGAACGTCCGTGGCCTTCCAGGTGTTCCGGTAGTTGACAGTTTCATAGATGACCATGCCCCAACGGTTGTAAATGGTCAGCGAGTTCTTGTAATACTGGAGATTCTCCACCACGAAGAAGTCGTTCATCCCGTCGTTGTTCGGGCTGAACACGTTCGGAATGATGATGTCCTCCGGACGGATCACATAGGACTGGTAGGTCGTGTCCGAGCAGCCCTCCGAGGTGGTCACGATCAGCGTGATCCAGTAGGTGTCCGGGATGTTGTAAGTAAAGCTGGGGTTCTGTGCGGAGCTTCCTTCGCCGATGATACCGAAGGTCCAATCCCAGTCGGTGATGGTGCTTCCGTTGCCGGAACTCTGGTCAAAGAAGTTCACAAAAACACCAGGGTCCTGAGGGCTGACCGGGTCCGTACTGAAGGCTGCAGTGGGTTCATTGCCGACAAGCACGGTATAGGGGACCGCGATCCCGGTGCATCCTGCCGCCGTGGTGACCGTTAAGGAGTAGGTTCCCGAGCCCACCTCGATCGTTGGGCTTGTGGCACCTGTGGACCAAGTATAGCTGGCATAGGTTTCTGTCGTACCCAGTACCACGGTCCCGCCACAGCTGAATTGTGGACCGGTGATCACGGGAACAGGGCTGGGGGCGATATCTACTGGGAACGGTTCCGAAGGGAGCGTACAATTGCCCAGGCCTACTGTGACCGTATACGTGCCGGGATCGATCACACTGATGTTCGGTCCTACCGCGCCATTGCTCCACACGTAACTATCGAACCCGGGGGGCGCGTTCAGGAAAGCGACACTTCCTTCGCAAATGGTGGAGGTGCCGTTGATGAGGATCGGACCTTGCGGGGATGGTAACACCGTGACCGTGATCGTAGTGTCATAGGTGCAACCGAAGTTGTCCGTTACGCTGAACACGTAGTCGTAGGTCCCGGGCTGTAATGGGGCCGCCACGCCCATGGTCGGGTCACCCGGGTCCGGAGTGAAAGCTGTGCCGGTCCAGGATGTGCTGTCGGGAGTGGTCAACCCAAGTACAGGGGTGTATTCCGTGAGGCTGGGGAAGAGCTCCGGATTGAAGTTCATCTCCCAGTCGCATAGGTATCCATTGTCGATCGCGAAAAGATCCACCACCGTGAAGGTCCATACACCGTTCAACGGACAGCCCTGAAGGTTGGACCAGGGTTGAACGGAACCGTATGTTCCGGAAGGCAGCGTGCCCCCACTGTTATTCGCCCAGGTCCCGTTGGTGGCAGTGGGGCTCCAGCAATACTCCCAGCATTCTCCAGGGGTCAGGGATTCATCATCCACCGGGATACCGATGTAGGTACCACCACCACCCTGCTGGTGGAACACCACGCTCTGTCCGCTCGGGCATGTTATTGAAATGACGAGGTCACCCATGTACGAGTGCTCCATGCTCACGCAGACCGACTCCAGGTCATTGGGGTCGATCAGCGTCTGTCCAGGGGAGAAATTATTGAAGGTCAAGGACGTGGAGAATGGGACGCCCTGCAGGTCGGGAAGGAATATCCCCTCGCCCAGGTTCGATTCCGGAAGGGCGGACCATTGCACTGCCGTCGCTACCCCGTTCAATGGCACGCTCTGCCCCTGGCATATCACCGTGTCCGGTGTCGTACCCGTAAAAAGTGGGGTCGTGCTCACCAATACTTGCAGGTCGACCAGGTTGATGCTGGCGCAGTCGTTGTCATCGATGACCGTCACCTGCACGACATATTCTCCGGCCTCTTCGAAGGCATGCTGAACGATGGCACCGCTCGTGCTATCCAAACTGCCATCAGCGAAATCCCAGATATACTGTGCGATACTGAAGCCATCCGCAGCTGTCGAAGCAGATGCGTTGAATTCGATCATCTCTCCCTGGCATACCAATGCCGGGATGGGCTCTCCCATGACCGCAGCTGCCGTAGGCGGTTCGCACGGTTCGTAGCAACTGATCGCAGCTGCGAAGTCCCCGGTCCCAATGGCGTTGCTTGTGAAGACCACGGTAAGGCAGCCGGAAGTGTTCGCGAAACTGGCAGAAATGATCCCTGGGGATCCCGTTCCTGTCCAGGTGCCGATCAAGGGCTCACTGGTGGAATTGCCATCGTAGATGCTGATCTGGTCCATCGGTGCCGTACCCTGGCCGGAGAGCTCGAAGATGATCCACTGCAGGGAGATCGCACCATCGGGCTGGTCGGGGCAGATCGTGGCGGTATAGTTCTCGTTGTTGCTGTAACCGCTCGGATTTCCACCACTATCGAGCAGCGCACCGATGCACGCATCCGCATCCCCGGCGCTGATGAGATACTCCTGCGCCGATACCGGGAATGCCAGCATCAGGGACAATGCCCATGGTAATGCGATCTTCTTGCTCATGTTCCTGTTCATTCTGGTGCGACCCTCATCCCTGACCCCCTGCTTGGAACGGGCCGCAAACATACTACGCCGCCGCCTTCCAATACCCGCTTTTCCGGGCCTATCCCTGTGTTCCTGAGACCCCGTGGGGAGCCGGCCGGTTGCCTGATCAGGACGAGTGGTTCAAATCGGGAAACCGCATTCCGTTCGTCCGGATAGGGAACTATACTTCCTCAGGAAAAAGTGGTGTCGGGACCAGTTGGGTGAACCTAGTTCTGAGGGGTCCGGTTCAGCCACACGACCTGACCTTTGGTGACGAGACGACCCTCGTAGGTCATCGCCTCCACGGCAAGCAGGTAGTACCCGTCCTCGCAGTTGTCCCCGGTCCAAGGCTCATTGGTATTCGTACTGAAGACCAGTTGATTGTTCTTCACGGAGAACACCTTGATGATCATCCGTTCAAAACCTTCGGTGGAAACCGTGTATGTGTCATTGACCCCGTCGCCGTTAGGCGTGAAGGTGTTCTGAAGGAACAAGGATGGTTCCCGCGGAACGGTACGTTCTGTCACATCGGTCACTTCTTCGCGTGGCTCTGAGCCCGCCGCAGGGGTCGAAGTATCGGACCCGCTGGAGCGTGACATCACATCCTCTTTCACCTGTTCGGTCAGGTCCGTGATGATCCGCTGTACGAACGCCTCTCCAGCGGTGGGCTCGATCTCGTTGGGTACGATGGTCTCCACGATCCCGGTCACACGCTGAGAATCGTTCTTCGGTGCGGACTGTTCATCTGTTCGATCGGCAATAGGACCGTGTGCTCCATCTTGAGCCGGCGCCGCAGTGGTCACAGCGGAAGGGGCTGCGCTGTTAACAGGCGCTTTCTCATCGAACCGTGGCTTGGTCGTCGCGTCGTCGACAATAGGTACAGGCTGTTGAACGGAAGGCTCTATTCGTGCTTCGTTAGGTATCTCCGCTACGGTCCCGTCCGCTCTGTCCGGGCCGAACACATACAACCCCCCGATCAACGCAAGAACCCCTATCCCTGCAGCGGCCCATCCCAGGATGTTCGCTCCTGTGCCTACCGTTCCGGCAGCAACACCATGGCCCAATTGTGAGCTGATATGGCTCCATAGATCAGGGGCCACTTCCATTTCATGCCCTTGGAAGCGCTCACGGAACACATCCTCCATGGATGCTTGGTCCGGAGCGGGCGCGCCGGCTGCAAGTTGGCCTTGAATGCCTTCCCATACACCAGGGTCCACCGGAGCTTCATGGCTCTTGAAACGCTGACGGAAAAGGAACTCCAGACTATCCCGCATGACCGTGTCCGTATTGAGCTGCGGTCTCCTTAGGCAGCAGTTTGCGCAAATAGGCCCGGGCCTTCATGAACTGGGACTTCGAAGTATTCTCTGAAATGCCGAGCATGTCAGCAATGTCCTTGTGCTGGTAACCTTCGATCACGAAGAGGTTGAACACCGTGCGGTAACCGGTAGGTAGGGCCTGTATCAATCCCATGAGTTCATCGGTGGTCATGGTGCTAACGGCGGTGGCGTCCTCCTGGTGAAGGTATTCCGCTTCGGTCAGGTCCACGCTATGGTCGTAGGGTTTGTTCCGACGTATGTGGTCCAGGGCCGTATTCACCATGGTACGCGCGATCCATCCTCCCAAAGGGCCTTCCCCGCGGAAGTGGTCGATCTTCTGGAACACCTTCACGAAGCCGTCCTGGAGCATGTCCTGGGCTTGTTCCCGGTTGTTCGCGTAACGCATACAAACACTCATCATCTTACGTGCAAATTGCTGGTATAGAGCCTTTTGCGCAGTCGGATCGCCTTGGATACAGCCGCTTACAAGTTGTTCATCCGTCATGGCGGTCCGGTGGTGATGATGCGAAGAGGTGCCATCGCGTTGCCTGGCCCTGCAACTTTTCCTGGACAGCAAGTTACGCCAGCCTGCATCGCACGGGGTGATCGGTTACCTTCGCGCGCCGAAAATGGCCTGATAGAACCTTCATGTGAAGGTGCCGCCCTTTTCATACGCCGATCCATGGATCATATCCGCAATTTCTGCATCATCGCCCACATCGACCACGGCAAGAGCACTCTGGCCGACAGGTTGTTGCATATGACCGGCACCATCGCCGATCGGGATATGCAGGCCCAGAACCTGGATGACATGGATCTGGAGCGTGAACGGGGGATCACTATCAAGAGCAAGGCGATCCAGATGGACTACTCCCTGAACGGGAAGAAGTACATCCTGAACCTCATCGACACGCCCGGCCACGTGGATTTCAGCTACGAAGTGAGCCGTTCCATCGCAGCCTGTGAAGGTGCGCTGCTCATCGTGGACGCCACGCAGGGGATCCAGGCCCAGACGATCAGTAATCTATATCTGGCGCTGGAGCACGACCTGGAGATCATTCCTATCCTGAACAAGATGGATTTGCCGAGTGCCAACCCGGAGGAAGTGAAGGACCAGATCGTGGACCTGCTCGGGTGCAAGCACGAGGATATCCTTGCCGCCAGTGGCAAGACCGGCCTTGGCGTGGACAAGGTGTTGGAAGCTGTGGTGGCCCGTATCCCGGCACCCAAGGGCGACCCCAGCGCACCATTGCAAGCATTGATCTTCGATAGCGTGTTCAACCCGTTCCGGGGGATCATCGCCTACTTCCGGGTCATGAACGGCACGATCCGCAAAGGCGACAAGGTGAAATTCTTCAACACCGGCGTGGCCTACGACGCGGACGAGGTGGGTTGCTTGAAGATGAGCATCCTACCGAAGCCTGATGTAAAGGCCGGCGACGTGGGTTACATCATCAGCGGTATCAAGACCGCCAGTGAGGTGAAGGTGGGTGATACGATCACGCACAAGGATCGTCCGTGCGCCGAGGCGATCAAGGGCTTTGAGAATGTGAAGCCCATGGTCTGGGCCGGTATTTTCCCGGTGGATACGGATGATTACGAGGAGTTGCGCGATGCCATGGAAAAGCTGCAACTCAACGATGCCAGCCTTACATGGACCCCGGAGAGC
>JAHEFL010000113.1 GCA_024640205.1 Flavobacteriales bacterium
CCTGCTCGTGACATGAGCGCCACGATGATCCATTCCGCGAAATACGTTTTCGAGAATACCGAGGTGGTCATCAGCGGGATGATCAAGTCCCTCGGTGCGGATCAAGTGACCAGTTTCGACCTGAACTACAGCCTTGACGGCGGCGCAGCCATTACCGAGGCGATAAATGGGGTTGCGTTGAATGCCGGCGACGTGTACCACTTCGAGCATGGCACGACCTGGACCCCGACCCAGCCAGGCAACACGGTGATCAACGTTTGGGCCAGCAACATCAACGGCCTGGATGACCTCAACCCCGATAATGATGCCATCGCCAAGGAGATGGTGGTGAACGCGCCGATCCCGAACATCATCGATGACTACCTCACGGGATCACCCGTGGTGCTGGAAGTGGCGAACAATGACCACGACCTGCTGGTGCCGCGGGATCTGGATTTCCATCCGGACCTTGCCCGCAATGAGCTTTGGGTGGTGAACAAGGATACCGAGGCGAGTGGAAGCAGCACGGTGACCTTCTTCGATATCACCGCAGAGAACCTGGACTTCGTGCAACTGGAGGATGCCAACAACTGGCACTTCATGTCGCTGGCCACTGGTCTTGCCATGGGTGACAATGGCGACTTCGCCACCAGCCCAGGGGTGTACGATGCCAACCACAACGGCGGCGCTCCGTTCACCGGACCGAGCCTTTGGAGCACGGACCTCGATATCTACGCACAGCCGAGCGGTGGCAATGGCAGCCACCTGGACATGCTGCATGTGAACCCCGAGTGCCAGGGCATCGCACACGACCACCTGAACCGGTATTGGGTGACCGATGGCTACAACAGTGATGTGACCATGGTGGATTTCATGGCCGACCATGGCCCTGGGAACGACGACCATACGGACGCCGTGATACGGCGCTATCAGGAGTTCAGCATCACCAAGGATCCCAATGATCACATCGTGAGCCATCTGGTATTGGACAAGCCGACGGGCTGGCTCTATGTGGTGGACCATGGCGGACAACGCGTGATGCGCCTGGACATCAATTCGGGCACACCCGGTGGCGCACCGAGCTGGCCTGCGTCGGGACCTTACGAGCCGTATGAGGAATACAGTGTCGTGAACGGGTATACCTGGGAAGAGATCATCAGCACAGGCCTGACGGAACCTGCCGGGGTCGACGTGATCGGCGACCGCCTGTTGGTGAGCGACCATGCCAATGGCGATATCGTGATCTACGACATCTCCGTGAGCCCTGCTTTGGAACTCGGCCGCATCATCACCAACAGCCCCGGCATCATGGGCATCAAGATCGGTCCGGATGGTAGGGTCTGGGCGGTGAACGCGACCACGCACAAACTCCTGGTCGTTGATCCGGAAGGCTTCACCGTGGGTGTGCAGGAACAGGTGAACAACGACCTGTTACAGGCCTACCCCAACCCCGCCACGAACGAGGTGTTGGTATTCCTGGATCGCTACACTGCTGGTACTGCGGTGTTGGAGATGTTGGATGCTGCAGGGCGCCTGGTTAACCGGGAACGGATGGTCAACAACCAGATCCGCCTGAACGTAGCTGGAACGCCCAATGGCGTCTACCACCTGCGCGTCACGCTTGAGAACGGCACGCAGTTGCGGCAACCGTTGATGGTAGTGCATTAAGGTCGGGGAACTTTGTTGAAGGGGCCGTTCCGAGAGGGCGGCCTTTTCGTTGGTAAAACTTTTTGGCCTGCGTAGTGATGATACCATCAGATCGCGGCCAGCGCCTTGGCCAGATCCTCCTCCTCGGGCAGCCCCAGCTTCTGCTTCAACCGATACTTGGCCACCCGGGCGCTGGTGGGGGCGATGTGGCGCAGCTCCGCGATGGTCGCGTTGTTCAGGCCGGAGCGCACCATGCCGCATAGCTCCAACTCCTTCTCGGTGAGGTCCGGGTGTAGGCCCTTGAGGCGCTCGTAGAACGCGCTGTTCACCACCTCCACCTCGCGGTACAGCCATTCGCGTTGCTCGTCCACCCGCAGCTGGGAACGCACGCTGTCCTTGAGCCCCTCCACCCTGGCCGCCACTTCGGCCTTCTGAGGCTTGGCCTTGGTGATCGCCCCGGCGGCCTCCAGTACTTCTTGGGTCCACTGCTTCTTGCGGGTAAGGTCCTGGGCCATGTTCTGCAGGTCGCGCTGCTTGTAGGCCAGCTCCGCCTCCAGCTGTTGCTTTTCCAACTGCTTGCGCCGAACGCGAACACGGTAAAAGCCGATCACTGCCGCGAGCGAGGCCAACGCCAACCCGACCACCAGCCAGAGGATGATGTTCCGGAACCGGCTACGTGCTTCTTCCGCGTCCACTCGCACCCGCTCCAAGGCCGCCTGTGCGGCCAACTCCCGTTGCATGCGGCGGATCCCGAAGGCCGTTACCGCAGCCATGGCGGTCTGCTGCTCGGCTTCTCCAGCATGATAGAGGCTGTCCTCCAGTACCATGCGTTCCCGTGCGGCCAGGGCCTCCTTCCCTGCATCGCCCACTGCCACAGCCATTTCGTGGTCGAGCCTGACCAGTTGTAGATGACAACTACGCCTCAAACCGATGGATAGTTCAGCCCTCTGCGTACGCAGGGTATCCATGACCGCTGCGGCCTTCTGGGGTCGGTCCGCTCGAAGCCAGAGGTGGGCCAGTTTGACACTGTACCGCAGGAACCGGTCCTGCAGATCCCAGTCGTTCGACATGGTGCGCCGAAGGATACTCAGGTTCTGCCCCACCAGCTCCCTGGCCCGGGCGCTATCCCCATGGAGCAGGGCAGCGTCCGCGCGGTTGTCCCGCAGGCTGAAGCGGATATCCGCGTGTTCAGGAACACGGTCGTCCAACAACGTGGCAACGGTGTCCAGGTAGCGGTCGGCCAATTCGGCTTCCCGGCGCATCAGGTGCAGGATGGCCATGTTGTTGAACAGACCGGCGAGCGTGTAAGGGTCATCCTTGGGGGCCATTTCCAAGCTCCGTGACAGGTAGTAGCGGGCACTGTCCAGCTCGCCTCGTTGCATGAAGCGGGAGCCTAGGGTGGAGACCGCCCGGGCGATGGTGACATCATACTTGGTCTCCTTGGCCCATTTCATTTCCAGGCGCGTTTGTTCGAAGGCCATGTCGTAGGCATTCACATCGAACAGTGCCGTGGCCAGTTCCCGGTGGATGGACCAGCGCGTTCCTGGAATGGTGCTCGGACCGATCGCTTCCTCGGCGCGGAACAGGTGCTCCAGCTTGTAGCTGGAACCAGCCGTATCCCGGAACTGCTCATACTCCACCATGAGGGTGGCCGCAAGGGTCGTATCCGGGCTGGATTGTGCCTGAACAGGCATGTGCCACCCGTATTCGAGCGCCAACAGACTGAGCCATAGCACTTTGCGTGTATTCATCCCGGTTTGGGTGCCTGATAAAGGTAATTCGCAATGGCCCCTAATTTCGAGCATGTATACACATTGTATACGGCCTGAATGCGGCGATCAACGGGCTTTGCCCTATTCTCGCGACACTCTATGCACGCGCCCATGAAACGCTCTTATTCCGCCCTGTGTTCACACCTTGTTCATACAGCAAATGGCCTGGCATGTGGTGCTACTACTCAACCGCAGATCAGCATGAAAAACCCCATGTTCTTCCTCCTGTCCGCCAGGAAATGGGTCCTGCTCGCCTTCTTGGCAATAGCCCTGCCGGGTGCAGCTCAACTCAGCACACACTTCGTCACCACCTGGAAGACCGACAACCCCGGCACGTCCAGCAGCACGTCCATCACGATCCCCACGTTCGTTGGAGAGACCTACAGCTACAGCGTGGACTGGGACAACGACGGCACCTTCGACCAGAGCGGGATCACCGGCAGCGTGACCCACGACTTCGGTGCGGCCGGCACCTATACCATTCGCATCGGGGGCGCATTTCCCCGCATCTATTTCAACAATGGCGGCGACCGACAAAAGCTTTTATCGGTGGATCAGTGGGGAGTAAACCCTTGGACATCGATGGCACAGGCTTTCTTCGGCTGCTCCAACTTGGCGGTGAACGCCACCGATGCGCCCGACCTGTCCGGGGTGACGGACATGACCCAGATGTTCCGGGATTGCAGCAGCTTCAACCAGAGCATCAACCAGTGGGACGTCAGTGCCGTCGAATATATGTCCGAGGTGTTCCGAGGTGCCACCAATTTCAACCAGGATATCGGGGGGTGGAACGTAAGCAGCGTGCTGCAAATGGATCAAATGTTCCGGGCGTGCAGCAATTTCAACCAGGATATCAGCGGCTGGGCGACCGGTAACGTGTGGACCATGTTCCTCATGTTCAACGGAGCGACCAGTTTCAACCAGGACATCGGGGGGTGGAACACTGGTAGTTTGACAAGCATGACCGGCATGTTTTTGAACGCCACCAGTTTCAACCAGGACATCGGTGGATGGAACACCGGAAGCGTATTATTAATGGGGGCTATGTTCCAGAATGCCACCAGTTTCGACCAAGACCTCAGTGGGTGGAATGTATCCAATCTTGCGCAGGCTGACAATGCATTTTTGGGCGCATCCCTATCCACGGCCAACTACGATGCCCTGCTCACCGGCTGGAGCCAGCAGAGCCTGAATACCGGCGTGACCTTCTCGGGAGGCAACAGCGAGTACTGTGCCGGTGCAGCGGCCCGCCAGAGCATCATCGACAACTTCAATTGGACCATCACTGATGGCGGGTACGATTTTCCCTGTAGCACCCCAGATCAGTTCGTGACCACCTGGCAGACCGACAACCCTGGCGTATCTGGTAGCAATTCCATCATCATCCCGACCTTCTCCGGGGAAACGTATAATTACCACGTGGACTGGGGCGACGGCACCATCACCTTTGGCCATACCACAGATGCCACGCACAGCTATTCAACAGCCGGAACCTATACGATCAAGATAACGGGCACCTTTCCCCGGATCTATTTCAACAATGGCGGCGACCGGCAAAAACTCCTGTCTGTGGAGCAGTGGGGTGCCGGTGCCTGGACATCGATGGCACAGGCTTTCTTCGGCTGCGCCAACCTGGCGGTGAACGCCACCGATGCGCCCGACCTGTCCGGGGTGACGGACATGACCCAGATGTTCCGGGATTGCAGCAGCTTCAACCAGAGCATCAACCAGTGGGACGTCAGTGCCGTCGAATATATGTCCGAGGTGTTCCGAGGTGCCACCAATTTCAACCAGGATATCGGGGGGTGGAACGTAAGCAGCGTGCTGCAAATGGATCAAATGTTCCGGGCGTGCAGCAATTTCAACCAGGATATCAGCGGCTGGGCGACCGGTAACGTGTGGACCATGTTCCTCATGTTCAACGGAGCGACCAGTTTCAACCAGGACATCGGGGGGTGGAACACTGGTAGTTTGACAAGCATGACCGGCATGTTTTTGAACGCCACCAGTTTCAACCAGGACATCGGTGGATGGAACACCGGAAGCGTATTATTAATGGGGGCTATGTTCCAGAATGCCACCAGTTTCGACCAAGACCTCAGTGGGTGGAATGTATCCAATCTTGCGCAGGCTGACAATGCATTTTTGGGCGCATCCCTATCCACGGCCAACTACGATGCCCTGCTCACCGGCTGGAGCCAGCAGAGCCTGAATACCGGCGTGACCTTCTCGGGAGGCAACAGCGAGTACTGCGCCGGTGCGGCCGCCCGCCAGAGCATCATCGACAACTTCAACTGGACCATCACCGATGGCGGACTGCACTGCATCGATGACGACTTCGTGACCACCTGGAAGACCGACAACCCCGGCACTTCCGGCAGCACTTCCATCACGATCCCCACGTTCGTAGGGGAAACGTACAGCTACAGCGTGGACTGGGACAACGACGGCCACTTCGACCAGAGTGGGATCACCGGCAGCGTGACCCACGACTTCGGTGCGGCCGGGACCTATACCATCCGCATCGGGGGCAACTTCCCCCGCATCTATTTCAACAATGGCGGCGACCGGGAGAAGCTTTTATCGGTGGATCAGTGGGGAGCCGGTGCCTGGACGTCGATGGCGCAGGCATTCTACGGCTGCAATAATCTGGTGGTGAACGCCACCGATGCGCCCGACCTGTCGGGGGTGACGGACATGACCGAAATGTTTCGGGGGTGCAGCAGCTTCAACCAGAGCATCAATGATTGGGACGTCAGTAACGTCCTATATATGGGCGGGGTGTTCAGAGATGCGGTGGTCTTCAACCAACCATTGAATAACTGGGACTTAAGTAATGCAATAGGCATTAGTTATATGTTTAAAGATGCTGCCAATTTCAACCAGGATATC
>JAHEFL010000114.1 GCA_024640205.1 Flavobacteriales bacterium
CAGCGGCATCCAGTCCGTGAACCTGTACTACTGCGTTGGGATGACCGGCCGTTACACGCGGACGACGATGTTCGACGATGGGCTCCATGGCGACGGGGCGGCAGGCGATGGAACGTACGGAGCATCCATCCCGCCCACCCCGGCACAGGTTCGGGTGCGCTGCTACGTGGAGGCGATCGCGAACAATGCAGCCAAGAGCGCGCGCTACGACCCGCCGGGTGCGGAGCACGATGTGTACACGTACATGGCCGTTCATCCTACCATGCTGCAACCGTCGGTGCGCATCAATGAAGTGATGGCCTGGAACGTGAACACGGTGACGGACAACTTCGGGGACCCGGACGATTGGATCGAGTTCCACAACCTCACGGGCCAGCCGGTTGACCTCAGCGGCCATTGGCTCAGTGACCGCGGCACCGAACTGCAGATGTGGTTGTTCCCGGGCGGATCCATCATCCAGCCGAACGGCTACATGATCATCTGGGCGGACGAGGACCTGGACCAGGGCGATGGCCACGCGAATTTCCGGCTGTCCTTCGACGGTGAGGAGGTATGGCTCACGAACCCGCAGGGCATCGTGATGGACCACGTGATCTTCGGGGTGCAGGTCCAGGACATGGGCTTCGCGCGCGTGCCCAATGGCACCGGTCCGTTCCTGATCCAAGCCCCCACCTTCGCGGCGGACAATGGACAGGGCAACGGGGTGCTTGAGATCGATGACGCGGATACACTGGTCGTGTACCCCAATCCGGCCACGGACAGTTTCATCATTCGCAGCACCGAGCCCACGGACATCGTGATCCACGATGCCTTGGCGCGTCAGCTTTGGGCCGGTCGCGTGAGCGGGAACACCTCCATCGATGTCGCCAACTGGGGGGCAGGCAGCTACTTCATCCGGCATGCTGGTGGCGTGCGGCAGCTGGTGGTGATCCGCTGATCAAACCGTCACCGATCCCTCCCGGGTCTTCGCACGCACCTGCTCCAAGGTCCGTTCGATCTGGAGGAAGTGCCGTTCCTGATGCGCAATGGGGAAGCGGAAGGCATCACCGGTCCTCAGCCGCAGGATCGGCCCAATGGTGCTGGTGACCTTCTCGCCTTCCAGCCCCCTGGTGCGTGCGCGCTCCAGTAGGCCTACGAAACCATGTGCGATATCCTCGAAGGTATCCAGCGCCTTCCAACCGATCAAGGTATCCGCACTCGGTGTGAATCGGCGAATGGTACGCATCCGCCAGTTGATATTTCCATCTGGTCGAGGCTCCATGGCGCGCGCAGAAAAGTCGCCCAACCGTCCGGATCTGAAGGTGGTCCGGAATCGGAGATCATTGTTCTCATCAGCGTACAGTTGCTGAAGGATCCGGTGGTAATGACCGCTACTCAGGTTCAAATGTTGGAATACTTCCATCACGCTCCAGCGGTCAGGCGAGGGACGCTGGTGCAGCACGTCCACTGGCATGGTACGAAGCTGTTGACAGCGATCCAATTGGCGGCGTAGCCGCGCCTGCAGGAGATCGATGAGTTCGCGTGTGTTGAATTCTTGCATGCAGCGAAGCTATCGGCGGCATGCCGGCCGGGCACTTGATCTGTATCAAGAACGTCTCAGCGCACCTTCGCCCTCAGCCGGCTAAAGGTCTCCGGAGTCATGCGCAAGTAGGAAGCAATGTCCTTCTGCGACACCAGTTGGAGCAAGTGTGGGCTGCGATCCACTAATCGGCGATAGCGTTCTTCGGCGCCGAGCGTGAGTTGTTCGATCTCCCGCGTGGCACGTCCCTGGATCAGCTCCTCCACGATCAGACGACCCCATCGGTCCATGGCCGGAATGCGATCGTAGAGCCTCAGCAGATCCGTGCGTTCAATGCCCAGCAGAACGCTATCCGTTACGGCCTGCACTTGGAAACGTCCAGGACGCTGGCCAAGAAAGGAATCATAGTCACCACTCCAGCTATGCCCATATGCGAAGCCCAGACAATGCTCGTTCCCATCATGTTCATAATACATGCGTTGCACGCCTTCCTCCACGATATAAGCACGTGTTTCCACCCGGCCGACCTTCGATACGAAATCCCCTTTCGGAAAGTACGCTCGCGTCCAGTATTGCGCCACCTCGCTCCATTCCACATCGCTCAACTTCACATAGCGTTCGATCGTACGGCGCACCAGCTCCATGCCCGAAAGATATTCGGAAGCTCCGGCGATCTATTTTCACCGCCGATGAGCGCCAACCTTTCCGCCGACAAGGATACCAGTTGCACGTTGGTGCGCATCCTAGGCACCAGTGTAAAGCCCGGGGAGGAGCATGTCCTCGATCTGCAGGTTGCGCGGCTCTATACGCGAACGAATATCGAGATACCGGTGGTGGTTCGGCGCGGCCTGACGGATGGTCCGGTGCTGCTGCTCCTTGCTGGTGTGCATGGCGATGAGATCAACGGCATCGACACGGTGCGACGCATATTGGACGACGTGAAGTCGCGCCCCTTGGAGCGGGGTACGCTGGTGGCGATACCCATCCTCAACGTGTTCGGGTTCCTGGCCATGAAGCGCGCGCTGCCGGACGGCCGCGACCTCAACCGATTCTTTCCGGGATCGGCGAGCGGTTCCCTGGCGAGCCGTCTTGCACATGCCTTGGTAACGGAGGTGCTGCCCGCCGTGGATGTGGTGATCGACCTGCACAGCGGTGCGGATCAGCGATACAACCATCCGCATTTGCGTTACACCGAAGGGGATGAAGCATCCCTGGAACTCTCGCGTGTCTTCGACCCACCGTTGATCCTGAGGGCATCGGTGCGACCTCGATCCATCCGGGCGCATCTCACCAGCACCGGCAAGCGTTACGTGTTGTTCGAGGGAGGCAAGGCACGCAGCCTTGACAACGATGCCATCCGTGAAGCGCATCGCGGCATCACGCGGGTGATGGAACACCTCGGCCTGTGGAACGGACCCTCCGACTCGGAACGTGGAGCGGTGAACGTGCATGATTCGAAATGGATGCGGGCACCGATGTCGGGGCTCTTCCAACCGATCATGGACAATGGTTCGCAGGTGGAGCAGGGCATGGTCCTCGGCTTGATCAGCGACCCCTATGGCGGCGATGCGAAGCAGGTGAAAGCGACGATGGCGGGACATATCCTTTGCGTGAACACCGCACCGGTGGTGAACCAGGGTGATGCCCTCTTCCATTTGGGCCTCGCACCCGCACTCCCCTAACTTGGGCCCATGCTTCCACGTTCGGAACGGATCAGGGAAATGCTTCGGATCGGGAGGCCGTTCTCCCATCGCGACAAGCTGATCCTCCGGGACCATCTCGCCTTGGAACGCACGCGGCTCGCCAACGAACGCACGTTCATGGCCTACGTGCGATCGGCACTCTATCTACTGATCGGCGGGATCGCCCTGCTGAAGCTGAAGAACCATGGCGACCTGGAATGGATCGGGTATGCATCACTCGGCCTTGCACTGGTATTCATCGTCGTAGGCAGTTTGCGATTCACGAACTTGAAGCGGCAACTACGCAGCTATTACGATCCGCTGGAAAGCGAGACGGACGACGAGGAATGAACGATCCAAAGAAGATCACCGATGGACGCCCAATGGATCCGTAGTCGTTGCCTTGCACTGCCCGGTGTTACCGAGGACCTGAAGTGGGAGAAGGATCTCTGCTTCCTGGTGGGCGGCAGGATGTTCTGCGTGCTGGTGCTCGACGGGCCGTTCAGCGCATCCTTGAAGGTGGATCCGGAGGAGTACGATGCGTTACTGGACACGCCGGACATACTTCCAGCACCTTATCTGGCGCGTTATAAATGGGTGCAGATCCGCGGCCCGAAGGCCTTCGACCACAAGCAATGGGGTGCCCGCTTGGAGCGCAGCTATGCGTTGGTGGTGGCCAGTCTTCCCAGCAGGATCCGACGGGACCTCGCCGAACTGAACTGAACTTCCTCAGGGCATCTTCACGAAGCGCGCGCTCCGCTGCTGTCCCTCTTGTGTAAGCCGCACGGTATAGGTGCCGGGCGACCATCCTTGAACGGACACCGCGATGCGACCGCTGGCATTCGCCGTTCGTTGGAGCACCACACGACCTTGCGCATCGAACACCTCCATCGCGACATCACCCACAGCGGATGCTGGCAGCTCAATGAAGAGCTGGTCCCGAACGGGCGATGGCCATAATGCGAAAGCACCGACCTCCGTATCGCCCATACCAACGATCAGGATCGTGATCGGGTCGCTGATCGCCGAACAGTCGTTCTCATTGATCACCTCCACTTGGTAATCGCCACTGGTGCCCACCACATGCACCTGACCTGTTTCACCGTCGATCGGCTCTCCGTCCAGGTACCACTGATTGTCGGTCGCGGAGCTGCTGATCAGCGTCAACTCCCCATCCTGGGTGATGGTCGGCAAGGCAGGCAGCGAGTTGATCAGGAAGCTCAGGGTATCACTGTATGCGATGCAACCGGAGGCGTTGCGAACGACCAGGCTCAAGGGACCTTCCTCGCCATACGCCAAGGGGTTCTCCGTGCTACCGTTGCTCCATTCATAGACGGACATATCCATGGGGCCTGTGACATCGATGGTTTCTCCATCGCAGAATTCCGGAGGGCCATCCACCAACAGATCGAAGTCGTCCACATTGCTTGTGATCAGTGCCTCGAACGCATTGAGCTTCCCATGGCCCCACAGGTTGTTCGGAACAGTCCCTGTGAACGCATCGCTCATCGCCGTGGAATTGATGGCCTCCATCACTTCCTCATGGGTGGCCAGGGGGCATTTCTCCAGGTACAGGGCTGCTGCACCAGCGACCACGGGCGAGGCCATGGAGGTACCGCCGTTGCGGATGTGCATGCCACCCGCATCCACCTTATCCCCGGTGCCATTGATGAAAGCCTCCAGGATGGCCAGCGGTGCTGCGCTGAAGGTGATGTCACCGGTGGCCGCGAGGTCCGGCTTCAGGCGGTCATCGCGCGTGGGTCCCTTGCTGCTGGTGGATCGGATGTCGTTTTCCGTTCCCACCACCGTTTGGGGATTCCCATAGTAATCCACGTAGCTCACCTCGTTCACATAGTTCGCCACGGTGAGCACATGCGGTGAGCAGGCCCAGGAGTCCACCATATGCTTGTTGTTGTCCGGCATTACGTAGTTCGCGATCGGCGGATACTCACCCACCGTAGGTATGGTGGAGACCATGTTCGATGTGCCGATGATGGAACTGCTCCACACGTCGTACTTGCCTGCCCCGGTCGTGATGAAGCGGAAGTTGTAAGCGTTGGAATCGGGAGTCTGCATGTGGATCTGCAACAGATACTGTCCACCGCGCTGCACGGCATAGGTCTCCACGGTGGCAAGCAGGTTGCCATCGAAACTCATGAGCGGCTCGGTGAGCACCACACCCAGGTTCTGCGCGATGGTATGGAAAGGTGTTCTACCACGATACTGGAGCGTTGGGCTCACACGGTCAGCACCGATCGCATACTGCACACCGGAGAGGTCGGCCAGGTCCGCCCACACCTCGAAGAACACGGCACCATAGCCCAGCGAACTGTTCGCGTTGTATTTGAACCACGTGAACGTGGTGTCGGCACTGACGTCCGATCGCAAATGGTAGGGTTGGTACTGAGCGGCATCACCCGTGTTCCCCGCCGCGCAAACCATCACACGTCCTCCCTGTTCTTCGAGCAGGTCATCGATCAGCAGTGCTGCGGCATCCTGTCCATCGTGGCTGCCTGAGTAAGAGCCCAGGCTGGCATTCACCACGGCGGGTTTGCCGAGGGCCGCGGCTTCGTCGAAGATGTACTTCACACCATCCGCCACCTTGGCTCGGAAATTCCCACCGAAGCTGGCCGAAACGATGATGAGATCCGCACCTGGGGCGACACCCTTGTGACGACCGTTCGCGAGGCCGTTCCCGGCAGCTGTACCGGTTACCGTGGAACCATGCCCGTTGTACGCAGGCTGGTCGATCGAGGTCATCATCCCGGCGTTGATCTGCGCGCTGGTCCATACCTGACCGTAGTTGTACGGTTGCGGTGTCTGGCCATTGATGGGCAGGGTCTGGTCCCAATACTTCCATATCCGAGTGGTACCATCCGCGTTCTTGAAGTCGCCGTGCTGCCAGTCCATTCCGGAATCGATGATCCCCATGACGACCCCGCTGCCATCATAGGTGCTTGGCAAGGGGATCTCTCCGCTATGGACCGAGTTGATGTGGTTCTTCACCCGCATGGAATCGTTCAGTACCACACCGGCGTCCATGCTGAATTCAAAGAAGCGGACCGCCGGA
>JAHEFL010000115.1 GCA_024640205.1 Flavobacteriales bacterium
CGACTACGATGCACTGAAGGACGTGTACCGTCCCGGTCATGCGGATAAGACCTGGGAGCAGAAGTTCGGGATCCGCGATCATCGCGGCGGCGGCCGTAGCAGCGCGCGGGAGACCGCCTGCCGCGTGGTGGGTGGTGCCATCGCCCGGCAGCTCCTGGCGCCATTTGGGGTGAAGGTCCATTCCTATGTGAACACGGTCGGTGAGTTGCGCATGGGTCGTCCCGCCCGTCCGGAGGAATTGGAAGGGATCTGGAAGAACGCGGTGCGTTGTCCTGACCCCGAAGCGGCCGAGGCCATGATACACCTAATCGAAGCCGTCCGGTCGGATGGCGACTCCGTCGGCGGTGCGATCGCATGCATGGTCCAGGGTCTGCCGGCCGGTCTCGGCGAACCGGTCTTCGATAAGCTGGAGGCGGAGCTGGCCAAGGCCATGCTATCCATCAACGCGACGAAAGGCTTCCAGATCGGGAGCGGCTTTGAGGCGGCCCGGATGCGTGGTTCGCAGCATAATAAGCTTCCGCAGGGCGGCATCCTGGGCGGCATCAGCACCGGGGAGGACATCCACTTCGAGGTTGCCTTCAAACCACCAGCCACCATCGCGCAGGCGCAGGAGACCACGGACCGCCAAGGCAACACGGTGACACTGGAGGCCAAGGGACGCCACGACCCCTGTGTGGTGCCCCGTGCCGTGCCTATCGTGGAGGCCATGACCTGCCTGGTACTGGCGGATCACGTATTGCGACAGCGTTCGGCCCGGATGTGATCCGTGTTGCGGTGTTGACGGAAAGTACCGTTCCATGTACGCCTCTCGTGAAGTGATCACCAACTTGCACCACCAAGCCACACCATGAAAGGACGACTCCCCCTCCACTTCCGCATCCTCATCGGCATGGTGGCCGGCGTGGCCTGGGCCGTGCTCAGCAGTTACATGGGCTGGAGCCGCTTCAATCTGCTATGGATCGATCCCTTCGGCGTCATCTTCATCAACCTGCTGAAGCTGATCGCCGTGCCCCTGGTGCTCTTCAGCATCATCAGCGGCGTGGCCGGCATGGGCGAAGTGACGCGCCTGGGCAAGCTCGGGATCCGCACGCTGGCACTGTACCTCGTTACCACGGTGATCGCCGTGGGCATCGGCCTCTTCGTAGTGAACATGCTGCGTCCCGGCGATTGGGGAGATCCGGAAAAGCGCATCGCGAACCGCATCAACTATGAGCTCTGGGTGCAGGAGACCGCCGGCGTGGATGCGCCCTTGGATGGCCAATGCCTCAGCTGCGAACCGCGCTACCACGCACTACGCGATTCCATTGCCGAGGTGCGGGGAAGCGCCGTGCCCAACGAATGGTCCCTGGCCGACCAGCAGGCGTCGAAGAAGGTGAAGGAGACCGGCCCCCTCCAGTTCCTGGTGGACATCGTTCCCAGCAACATCTTCCTCAGCTTCAACAACACTCTGATGCTGCAGGTGATCTTCTTCGCGATCTTCTTCGGCATCATGCTCCTGCTCATCCCGCCAGGGCGCGCCGGTCCGGTGAACGACCTGATGAACGGCTGCAATGAGGTCTTCATGAAGATGGTGGAGGTGGTGATGTTGGCGGCGCCCTATTTCGTCTTCGCCCTGATGACGGGCGTGGTGGCCCGCATGGCAGGTGATGATCTGGGCAGCGTGGTGGAACTCTTCAAGGGACTTGCAGGCTATTCCATCACTGTAGTGCTCGGCCTGGCTTTCATCGTGTTCGTGCTTTATCCGATCCTTATGAGTTTCCTGATGCGGCGGAACGTGTTCGTGCGCTTCCTGCGGGCCATGAGCCCGGCCCAGCTGCTCGCCTTCAGCACCAGCAGTAGCGCCGCCACGCTCCCGGCCACCATCAAGTGCGTGGAGGAGAACATCGGCGTGAGCAAGCCCACCGCCAGCTTCGTACTGCCCATCGGCGCCACGGTGAACATGGATGGTACCAGCCTGTTGCAGGCCGTGGCGGTCGTCTTCCTCGCGCAGCTCCACATGGTGGACCTCACCTTCGGTCAACAGCTCAGCATCGTGCTCACGGCAACACTGGCCAGCATCGGCGCGGCAGCCATCCCCAGTGCGGGGCTCATGTTGCTGGTGGTAGTGCTTTCATCGCTGGGCCTGGATCCCGCCTGGGTGGCCATCGTCTTCACCGTGGACCGTCCTTTGGACATGTTCCGCACCGTGGTGAACGTGACCGGTGATGCCACCGTGTGCAGCGTGGTGGCCCATGCCCAGGGCGAGAACCTCTTCCCGCCGAGGGAAAGTGTGGAAGGTGCATGATCTTTGCAGCGTGATCACGTTCCTTTCATGAAGGAAATGGTCAGCAATGCTGGCCAACGGGACCGAACGAACCAAGAAAACAGACCACGTATCATGGCCAAGTGGACCACACGCATCCTTCTTTCACTGGGTATCCTCATCGTACTGCTGCTTGCTGCAGCCGTCATCCTGCCTATCGTATTCAAGGACAAGATCGAGGCGGCGGTGAAGGAGGAGGTGAACAAGAACATCAACGCCACCGTGGATTGGGGCGAGTGGGACATCTCCCTGTTGCGGAATTTCCCGAATCTGAGCGTGGAGGTCTCCGATGTGAAAGTGAGCAACAAGGCGCCCTTTGAAGGTATCGACCTCGCGCGCATTGGCGAGTTGTCCCTCACCATGGACATCAAGAGCCTGTGGAGCGACAAGATCGACCTGAAGCGCATCGGACTGAAGAAGCCCTACTTCCATGTGAAAGTGCTGGCGGATGGCGCGGCGAACTACGACATCGCCCTGGCGGATAGCACGGCGGTGGAAGAGGAGGCTACGGAGGAGAGCGCGTTCAACATCGGCTTGCGCGAATACTGGATCGAGGATGGCCACATCATCTATGACGATGAGCCGCTGACCTTTTACCTGGAACTTGCCGGGCTTCAGCACAAGGGCAGTGGGGATTTCACGCAGGACCTCTTCACCCTCAACACCACCACCACGGCGGATACCGTGAACGTGCGCTACGATGGCATCGGCTACCTCCGCAAGGCCAAGGCGGACATCAAGGCGGACCTGGACATGGACCTGCCGAACATGAAGTTCACGTTCAAGGAGAACGAGGCGACCGTGAACCAATTGGTGTTGGGCTTCGACGGTTGGCTGGCCATGCCGGCGGATGACATCGACATGGACATTACCTGGAACGCGAAGAAGAGCGATCTGGGCACCCTGCTTTCCCTGATCCCTGCGGAATTCGCCAGCGACATGAGCGGCGTGAACATGAGCGGCAAGGCCGGCTTCAGGGGATACGTGAAGGGTACGTACAACGATAACACGATGCCCGGCTTCGGCCTGGATGTGGACGTGGACAATGGTCGCTTCCAGTACCCGGACCTGCCCAAGAGCGTGGAGAACATCTTCATTGACCTGAACCTCACCAGTCCGCAGGGCAACGACATGGATGGCCTGGTGGTGGACCTGAAGCGCTTTGCGCTCACCATGGCCGGCAACCCGGTGGAGGCGCGTATGCACCTTACCACACCCATCAGCGACCCGAACGTGGACGCTGAACTGAAGGCCGCACTGGACCTGGCCTCCGTGAAGCAGGTGGTGCCCATGGAGGAGGACCTCAAAGGGAACTTCAGCGCGGACGTGCGCATGAAGGGCCGCATGAGCGACGTGGAGGCACAGCGCTATGAGAAGTTCACTGCCGAAGGGAGCATGAGCCTGCAAGGCATGGAATACACCAGTGACTCCATCCCCTTCGATGTCGGCATCAAGAGCCTTCTATTCGACTTCAGCCCACGCTTTCGGGCGCTCACCAATTTCGATGGGAAAGTGGGTAGCAGCAACATCCAGGCGAAGGGCCGCATGGACAACTACCTGCAATGGTGGTTGCGCGATAGCACGCTTGTCGGAAGCTTCGATATCGCCGCGAACAAATTGGACCTGAACGAGCTAATGGGTCCTGCGGAAGAAGAAGATGCCGCTGCCACTGCGGAAGCGGACACCAGCGCGATGACGGTGATCGAGGTTCCGGGTAACATCGATTTCACGTTGAAGGCCGCATGCGGCGAAGTGATCTACGACGACCTGAACCTCACCAATGTGCGGGGCGGCCTTCGCGTACATGACCAACGCATCGACCTGCGGGATGTCTTCTTCAACCTCTTCGGTGGTTCCGTCACCATGGCCGGTGGCTATGTGGCGAAGGACATCACCGCGCCGCGCATCGACCTGCGTTACGATGTGAAGGACCTGGACATCGAACAGACCGTGGCCTACATCGATATGGTGCAGAAGATGGCCCCCATCGCCAAGACCTGCAAAGGGAAGTTCAGTACCACACTGGAGATGGAGGCCACGTTGGACGAGGCCATGCAGCCGATCATGAGCACCTTGCTCGGTGCCGGTACGCTGCGCACCGCGAATGTGCAGGTGGATGGCTTCCAGCCCCTGGTGGATATCGCGCAGGCGCTCAAGATCAAGGAGATCGAGAACACACGCCTTCAGGACGTCGCGTTCAGCTATGAGTTCAAGGACGGCAAGATGATCACCAAGCCCTTCGACGTGAAGATCGACCGCATCAAGGCGAACGTGGGCGGTACCACGGCCTTTGCGGATCAGGCCATCGATTACGACATGAAGGCGAAGATCCCGAGCAACATGTTCGGCGCTGCGGCGGCACAGACCGTGGGGAGCCTACTGGGTGAGGCGAACCGCTTCCTCGGCACGGATGTGAAGGTCCCGGAGGAACTGGATGTGACGGTGAAGATCACCGGCACGGTGGACAAGCCCATCATTAAACCGGTTTTCGCAGGGGGTACGAGCAGCGTGAAGGAGACCGTGATCGAGGCGGTGAAGGAGACGATCAATGAGGAGATCGGCAAGGCGAAGGAGGAGGCCATCGCGCGTGCCAAGGAGGAGCGCGACCGCATGATCGCCGAAGCGCAGAAGCAGGCGGACCAGATGAAGGCGCAGGCGCGCAGCGAAGCGGCCCGGGTGAAGGGCGAAGCATATGCGGCGGCGGACAAGCTGGTGAACGATGCCAAGGACCCCATCAGCAAGGCCGCTGCGAAAGTGGCGGCGCAGAAATTGAAGCAGGAGGCCGATAAAAAGGAACAACAGTTCGTGGCCGAAGCCGACAAGCGGGCCGATGGTCTGGTGAACACCGCCCGGAACAAAGGCGACGACCTGGTTCGCAAAGCGGAGGAGACCGATACCACGGTGAAGTGACCGAAGGAAGATCAGGGAGAACACGATGGAACGAGGAGTGCGGAAGATGATGCGAGCGCTGGGTGCTCTGGTGATCGGTCTCGTCGTCAGTGGACCGCTGGTCGCGCAGGAAGAGGGATGCGGACCGCCGGAGGACAAGAAAGTGCAGAAGCTGCTGGACGATGCCGCGAAGGCTAAGGACCCTGCCGGCCGTCACCAGAAGTTGAAGGCATCCTTGGAGGCGGATGGCGAATGTGCGGAATGTCTTTTCCAATTAGGCATGTCGGCCTATTCCATCGCGCGGGAGACCGGCCGCGGCTATGAACCCGCCATCGGATACTTCGAGCAGTTGGATGAGAAGTGCCCGGACTACCACAGCGATGTGCCCTTCCATCTGGGCGTGATGCATTATTCCAGGGAGGAGTATGCGAAGGCGATCAAGGCCTTCGAAGCCTTCCTCCGTTTCCCTACGGAAGACCGGGGACGGATGAGCAAGGACTATGATAAGAAGGTCGTGGAGGTGGAGAAGTTGATGCCCGAACTGCGCTTCTTCCAGGAATTCTTTGCGACCACCACACCGTTCGAGCCCAAGCCTGTAGCGAACGTGAACACCACGGCGGACGAATACCTGCCGATGCTCTCCCCGGATAATGAATTGCTCTTTTTCACCCGGATGCGGAAGGAGCGGGCAAAGGGCGACATCGTGGCGCGTGACGTGGAGGAGTTCATGGAGGCGCGCAAGCCGAGCGGGAAGACCGAATACGATGCGGGTCGTGTGCTACCGGAACCATTCAATGTGGGGGACAACTACGGCGGGGTCACCATCAATGTGAACAACAAGGAGATGTTCGTCACGGTGTGCGCGCCACCGGATGCCAGCGGCTACCGCAATTGCGACATCTTCAGCACGCATTACGAGAGCAAGTTCAACCTGGACTTTGGGGGGCAGCAGTGGGAGTGGAGCGGCTTGGAGGACCTTGGGCCGGCGATCAACACGCCGGATGGTTGGGAGAGCCAGCCCACCTTGAGCGGCGATGGGCGCACGTTGTACTTCG
>JAHEFL010000116.1 GCA_024640205.1 Flavobacteriales bacterium
TATAGGATCCGCAGGGGACCATTGCACCTGACCATCGTCAGGCACCGACAGGAACGCAGGGGATAGCTTGCCTCATCCATTGGAACAGCTATGATCCACCGAAACCTTCCTATCGCCGCATTTTTGGTGTCCCAGTCCATCCTGGCCCAGTTCAATAACCCTCTGGCCATCCCACCAGCCCTTGACGTGGACACCTTTCAACTCGTCGTGGGCCAGCACCAACACCAGTTCTATCCGGGAGTGAATACCACCACGTTCGGTGTGAACGGCCCATATCTCGGACCTACCCTCATCATGCATCAGGGGGATACGGCGCGATTCCGCGTCACAAACGAGCTGACACAGGTGACGAACATGCATTGGCACGGCATGCATGTTCCGGGTGTTGTGGATGGCGGCCCGCCTCGTGAGATCCTACCCGGCGATCATTGGGATCTGAAATACGAAGTAGCCAACCCGGCAGGTACGTATTGGTACCACCCCCATCCGCACATGATCACCGGTGCGCAGGCCACCAAGGGTATCGCCGGATTGATCATTGTGAACGACGAGGAGGAAGCCGACCTGGAGCTGCCCAGGACGTACGGCGTTGACGATATTCCCATTGTGATCCAGGACCGGTACTTTCTTCCGAACGGCAATTTCGCCGTTGCTCCCTACGGTGACTCGGTTCTTGTGAATGGCACTCCACATGCCTACCTGGAATGTCCAGCACAAGTTGTCCGCCTTCGGATGTTGAACGGATCAAATGCACGCATCTATCCTGTTGGTTTTGAGGATGGGCAGGAATTCCAGGTGATCGCCAACGATGGCGGTTTGCTGAATGCTCCTGTAGACCGGGATCGGATCTGGCTTAGCAACGGAGAACGCGTGGAAATATTGGTGGACCTGAGCGGGCTGGAAGGCGATAGTCTGCTCCTGATGAGCTACGGGAGCGAACTGCCTCAAACTGTTCCAGGGAGCAATAACATCCTCTGGGAAAGCAGTTCCTTGAACGGGGTCGATTTCCCCTTGTTGCGTATCCGGGTCACCGCACCCACTGCTTCGCCGATAACGAGCATTCCTGCTACGCTGGGAAGTTCCGTTCCCATTCCGGAAAACCAGGCCGGTGGGACACGCATCAAAACCCTTACAGGGAGCGGAATGGTGGGCATGGGCATGTTCATGATCAATGGGCAGATGTTCGATCTGGACGTGGTGAACGACACCGTGCTATTGGGCAGCACGGAGATCTGGGTATTCCAGAACAACTCCAATATGGCGCACCCCATGCACGTGCATGGCGTTTCGTTCTTCGTACTTGATCGGGACGGGATCCCTCCGGCGCCGGAAGAAGCGGGTGCCAAGGACGTTGTTCTGGTTGATGCCGGCGAAACGGTCCGGGTGATCATGGAGTTCAATCACCTGACGGATGACTGGCCCTATATGTACCATTGCCACAACCTGATGCATGAGGACAACATGATGATGCTGCAGTACATCGTGATCGACCAGAACGTGGGGATCACGGAACCAACGATAGCAACCGATCTTCAGGTCTATCCGAACCCGGGTAACTCCTTCATCAATTTCCGAAGCTCCTTCCCCGTTGACAACATCCAGATCATGGATCAGACCGGTCGAGTCGTCCATCAAAGCAGGGGATCGGACCAGTACATTGGAACGCTTGATGTCTCCTCGCTGGGGTCCGGCACCTATATTCTACAGATCCGATCCGGAAGCGCATTGGTCAGAAAGATCTTCGTGCACCAATGAGGTAAGGAGATCTGCTTTCAGCGTTCCAAGCGCTCGAAATGCGCGGTGAAATGGCGTAGGGATCGAGGCTCCTTTTCGATGCGCAGACCGCGCACCTTCTCACGTCGCTTCATGATCTCAGCGAAGGTCTCGATCACGTATTCGATGTGACTTTGCGTGTATACCCTACGGGGAATAGCCAAGCGCACCAGTTCCATCGGCGCGGGTTTCAGCGATCCATCAGCATTGTACGTGCCGAACATCACCGAGCCGATCTCCACGGTGCGGATGCCTGCCAATTCATACAGTTCACAAACCAGCGCTTGTCCTGGATACTGCTCAGGTGGAATATGCGGATAAAGCTTCTTGGCATCCACGTATACGGCATGACCACCGATCGGCAGCATCAACGGTACGCCCATTTCATGCAGCTTTTTCCCAAGGAACAAGGTGCTCTTGATGCGGTAATCCAAGTAATGCGGTTCGAAGATCTCCTGAAGGCCGATAGCCAAGGCTTCCATGTCACGACCTGAAAGACCGCCATAAGTCGCGAACCCTTCTGTGATGATCAACAAGTTTATACAAGCCTCGGCAAGTGCCTCGTCCTTGAGCGCAAGAAAACCTCCCATGTTCACAAGCGCATCCTTCTTTGCGCTCATTACTGCACCATCTGCCAGAGTGAACATGCGTTGAGCGATCTCGCGATAGCTCAGGCCTTCCATGTCCTCCTCGCGGTGCTTGATGAACCAACTGTTCTCTGCGATACGGCAGCAGTCGAGAAGGAACAATACACCATGGCGTTTGCAGATCGCGGCAACGCCTTCCGCATTGGCCATGCTTACCGGTTGGCCGCCACCGCTGTTGTTGGTCACGGTCAGGATCACGGCACCGACATGGCCTTTGTGCTCCTTCAACAATTGGTCCAGAGCGGCCACATCCATGTTGCCCTTGAATGGATGCTGAAGCGCGGTATACAGGCCCTCTTTGATCGGGATATCGATCGCCGCGGCCCCACTGTACTCGATGTTCGCTCGGGTGGTATCGAAATGCGTGTTGCTGATGAAGACTTTTTCTTTACCCCCCAAGTGACCATAGATGATGCGCTCCGCTGCACGGCCTTGGTGCGTAGGTAGTATGGATCGCATACCGGTAAGTTCACGCACCTCATTTTCCATGCGCTCCCAGCTGCGCGAACCTGCGTAGGCTTCATCACCCTCCATGACCCCTGCCCATTGCCTCGCGCTCATGGCGCTGGTTCCACTATCTGTCATGAAGTCGATGATCACATTGTCAGAGCGAAGCAGGAAGGGATTGTAGTGCGCCTCCTTCAGGCACTCCGATCTCACGGTCTCAGTGCTCATGCTGATCGGCTCCACACTCTTGATGCGAAAGGGTTCGATGACGGTCTTGTGTTGCATGGCGATACGGTCAATGCAGGACTTCAGCTTTAGCCATAGCCGGTTCCTCTCCGGACTGTGCACCTTCCTCCCTTTGGACAAAGGCGATCGCCTTCACCGCACGCCACACCAACACGCTCAGCCCGGCGAACAGACCAAGCCCACTTACAGCGAAGCCAACTATGAACGGTCGTGCCTTTTCCATGATCGTTTGGAAGGGCAGGTCGGTCATCACCGTGAAATAGCCCTTCACCATTCCAGCGCCGATCAAGCAAAGCCAGAATGCGAG
The DNA here is from genome assembly GCA_024640205.1 of Flavobacteriales bacterium. Classification (GTDB taxonomy): domain Bacteria; phylum Bacteroidota; class Bacteroidia; order Flavobacteriales_F; family PHOS-HE28; genus PHOS-HE28. Next base: position 3,421 of record JAHEFL010000116.1, read on the forward strand.
CAGGGAGACGTTGAAGATCCAAAAGACTGTGCGCATCGAACCGGAGCGATGCCCCCCGGCGATGAAGAACACTGATGCGAAGAGGATCGTGGTGTTGATGCCAATAGTGCTGCCCATCGCATGTGCTACCGTGATGTGCGTGCCATGCGTGAACAAGTTGATCGCGGGGATCGAGATCATCAGCGCAAGGCCGAGATTGAGAAAGACCCATGCTTCACTGGCGAACATAAAGCGACCGAATACCGTGGAACTGCCACGCTTGCCCTCCTTCACCGTGGCCCGCCATTGTTGGATCATGCGAGCAAGGATGACCCATTCCGTCATGCTGATCGCATAGGCGAGGATGCGTATCCACAAGGCGGATGGGACCGGATAGATGTGATGCGCCCAACCGAACAGAAGGTTCGTGAAGCCGAGGCCGAACAAGAGGTACGCCGACCTTGATCGGGCGATGGCTGTGTTACCGGTGCTCCGCTCCATCACGACCATGGCTGTGCCATACACCAACAAATTCCAAGATCCTGTAAGCGCGCCATAGGCCTTCCACTGCACGGTGAGTTCACGTACCATGTTGCCCGTGAAGTGCGGAAAGAGATAGAGGTTCGACTCCAAGTAAGTGATCAGGAAGAACACTACACCGGTGGCCCACATCCATAAGTAAGCTGGCCATGGACCCTTGTACTTGTTGGCAGTGCGGAAGAAGTTGTAGAGCAAAAAGCCCCACGACAAGGCGATCGGAATGCCCAATACAGGAGGGAATTCCCAATACTCCCTTCCTCCGAATAGACCCAAAAAATAAGCCGCGATCACGGCGAAGCCCGTTCCAACGAACACCACCAAATGCAGCCACGCAAGTCGCGTGGAATGCAGTGGCGCACTTACGATCTTGGGCAGGTAGTGGTATATACCGCCCACCGCGGTCAGGAAGATCCAGGCGATCACCAAGGACACGTGCAAAGGCCGCGACTTCACGAACGGAACGACATCGATCACATTCGGGATCACATGCTGCCAGGATCCGATGACACCGAACAGTGCACCGCACCACAAGGCCAGCAGGCCGGCTATTATGAAGCCTTTGGCGGGTGTGAATTCACCTCGCATCGCTGTGCATCTCTCGATATGTTCCCCATGGCGTCAGATCCAGGTTCCGAATGGGATAGATTCCGGTCGCCGCCACGGCTTCGAGGAAAGCGACCAGATCATCGGCTTGATCTTTCGTAACACCCAACGCGGGCATGTTCGCAGAACCATGAAGGATGATACCCCTAGTGAAATCAGGTCCCTTGCCCGGGGCAATGGTCACATTCGTTAGATCAGGTCCCATATAGCCGCCCAAACCATAGAACTGATGGCAGGCCGTACAGTTGAACGAACGGTAGAGCGCCTCGCCCCGCCGAGCAGCACTGTTCAATTCCGCCGCAGGTACCGGCACTTCCGTGGAGACCGTATACGTGAGTCCGGATTGCAGAAGGAACAGCCCGATCAGCACGAAATAGACAATGCGGCGCTGACGTACACCGACCGCACTCGGCTCGTTCGACCCCTTCGATTCCATTTGCTCTCCTACCTAGAATGCACCGACAAACGTACCGGACCTTTTTGTCCTCTTTATGATAAACGTCATTCTGTACATGAACACACCCGGCATGCTCAAACCAATTCGGACACCATCTGGACCACCATCACTTCCTACTCGAAGTAGTTCCCGTAAGTGCCGAGATAGTCCTTCATCTCCGCCAACTGTAATGGATCGCTCGCATCAAAACCGCTCAATCGCTGGTGGATCGGGATCAGGTAGTTGTGCAGTTGGTCGTGCGCTTCACCGGTCATGGTACAACGCTCGAAGATCAATGCGAATTCCTCTTCCAACGCGGCTTTCAAGGCCTTGGCATCTCCAGGTGAAGCGATTTGCTTATCGACCAGCGCAACCATTTTGGCTATGCCATTTGTGGTCCCGGTATTGGCGATCCAGCGCTTTCCATTGTCAAGGGTGACGGTGGTCGATGAGGCCCCTCCTTCCTCTGCATGTTCGTCCTCACCGCGCTCGTGGTCGGCTGTAGCAGGTGCAGTGGCCTCAGCGTGGCCATCATGCTCGCGCTGTTCATTGCACCCGATAGTGAACAGCAGGATGAACCCAATAGCCAGGAAGGAGGATATTCTCATGAGTGTACGTTCCCGTGAACCTCAAAAGTCCCCATTGCGCGCAGATCCATACGTAATCTTCATCACCCACACTTCGAACTACCGCAGCTCTTGCACTTCAGGCATCCTTCCTCGTAGTACACCCCCGCATCGTCCCCACAGTCAAGGCACTTGCGCCCCGTCGCACTCGTTCCATTGGCGATGTAACGTGACAATGTGCGAGCAACACCATTCTTCCACGTATTCAATGTGGCGTCGTAGAGGTTGAGATTGGCCACGGTGTCCACCACGTGTGGCACGGAGACGCCTTGGCGCAGCATGCCGCTGATCAGGATCGCGTAGTTCCAATACTCCTTGTCGAAGCTGCGGCTCAGACCTTGGATCGTCACACGGTAATCATCACTGTCCGCGTACTCAAGGTCATAGATATTGTTGCCGGTGCGTGCATCCTTTCGCTTGTTCACCCATCCCTTGACCACCCAACCAGGCAACTGAAACACACCTTCCGCCTTTCCGGTGAAGATCTCGTAGGGCTTTCCATCCAGCAGACCCACCACGGCGATCCACGGCTCCAACTCATTATTGAAACGGATCACATCAGCCTCCAACACATCCGGGCGTTTCGCATGCGTGACCGCAACATCCTCCATCTTTTCCGTGGAT
>JAHEFL010000117.1 GCA_024640205.1 Flavobacteriales bacterium
ATAATCTTGGGAGTGCTCGGATCATACCCCATTTCCGATGCTCGTCATCATACGGGATCCACTCACAATTGAAGCCCAAAGACCTCATTTCATCCAACATCGCGGGACGTTCCGGATACAGGATGAGAAACGTGTAATGAATGCCCCCGGTCTTACGGGCACGCTCCGCAAACCAGGACAGGTACGGTACGGTTGAATTGTTGGAGAAAGTATGAAGGACGTGCATTTACCTCGGCCCGAATGGAATGGCCCCCTGATCGATCAAAAGTACTGGAGCTATCCGGAGATCTTTGTTTCCGCACGTGTCAGTGGACCTTATGACTCTAGCGCTGATCAGGTGCAAGACCTTTAATATTCTTGCGAGCTTTCTTGGACATGAGCTGGAAAGGGCGTTCGATATATCGATGGAACAGCCAGGCTGCTGCCAGAGCGATCGCGGTGTATGCGAATAGCAGAAATACCTTGCCCATGGTGTATTGGTGAATGTCGGTCAGCCGCTTGACCAGACTTTCCGAAAAATATGCGACCGGAACATGGGTTATATATAGACTATAGGAAATATCACCCAATAGAATGAGTGCCTTCCATTCCATTTCCACCTTCGAAAGGATTACACCGGCAGTGATCAACGAGAACAAGAGAGGTACCTGATCACTTTCCATGATACAGATCCCGCTTGCCAGAACGATCAGAAAACCGAATTGGACCCGACCGATCACTTCATGTTGCAAAAGGAACACCAGCATTCCGATCACGAAATAGGGCGCATAATCGAATAGCCAATAATCATCCAACAACTTGGCCCCGACTATCGCCACCAGGATCAACATGATCCGGGTACCTTTTCTTGGGTCCATCAGGAACGGCAATATTGCTCCGATCAGAACGTAGAACTGGAATTCGATCATTAGTGACCAGAAAGCAAAATTGTACCATTGGGTAGTGAACAGTGCGGGATGAAAGGTGAAATTTCCTAGGATCGAACGGACATTGACTCCAGGCCAACCGATAGTGTCAACCGGTGTTCCGGTGATCCAGACCGCCAAGGCATGATAGAGAACGACCAACGATGCAGCGATATATGCCGGTGGGGCGATACGCAAGTATCTGCGGAACATGAAATTGCCAAATCCGTTCAATGCATAGCCGGATCGTTGAAGGGCATAAGGAATGATGAACCCTGAAATGACGAAGAATACCTGCACCCCGAATCTTGCCGGATCGAAGAATTCCTCTAAAGGATTCGGCCTGATGGTTGGTAGGATTGATCCGCTAAAGTGGAAAAGAACCACTCCTAAGGCGGCGATCCCACGCAATGGGTCCAGGATACTAATGTGTTTCAATCGTCGAATAATGTGGGTCGAACGGACCAATGCTTTCCGACAGCATCGATCGATCAGTGAGCATGAGCATTCAAACTTGAGGAGCTTGCAAATATGGCTGGTCCAGAGTAAAAAAGTCTAATGCCCCGAAGCCAGCAATACCCTGGTATAAACCTGTTCGATCCGTTCGGCGACCGCATCCTCACTGAATTTTAACTGCGCATCGCGTGCGATATCCTCCGTTCGGAACCGATCGCCATCATTGATGCACTGCATCAATGCCTGTGCGAGGATATCTGGATCTGAGGCGGGTACGAGAATGCCATTGGAACCGTCCACTAATTCGGGCAGACCATTCACGTTCATGGACAGGACGGGTGTACCACAACAAAGACTCTCGATCACCACGCACGGCAAGTTATCCGCCGTTGTGGGGAGAACGAACAAATGGGCCTTTTGCATGAGCACGGCAAGGTCGGATTTAAGGAGCATTCCGTGGAACCGGATGTCGACACCCGTCAATTCTTTGCTACAACGGGATCTGATAACATCCATATTGGGGCCGTATCCAACCCAGTCCACCTGACATCGATGCCGCATAGCAAGAGGGATCAAGGCCATGGCATCGATGAAAACGTCATGGTCCTTCGGTGGTCGCCATACCGCAGCAAGCACGATCCTGAACGGTGGTGAACCAGGTTTGATAGCTGGCTTGAAGACGGCGTTAGCAATATTCGGTATGACGGAAATTATGCTCTGATCCACCCCGAAATCATTGCAAAGTACCTTTGCCAGGTCATGGGAAACCGGAAGGACCGCTTTAATATTGGGATGATCGAACCATTTGGCTATCGCCTTGCGCTGGGCCCATTGTTCCCTTCTTGGAAGTGTATTGATCCCAAGATGGTAGTACGAATTGTGCTCGGTAACGACCACAGGTAGGTCCATTATCGACGCGATGTCCAGCACTTGTGATGTGACCTCGGTACGAACGTGAACATGGATCAGATCGAATCCGCATTCCCGATGCAAACGATTGATAAGTTTCCGATAGGCTGATCTTACAAGCCTATCCGCAACCTTGAATCGACGGATGGGAGTATCGATCCGTATGCGATGGACCGGAAGACCATCCTCATATGCAAAGGAGGACACCATTCTGGGCCAGCCAATTCCACCTTTGTGAACCTCTGCGTATACCACGGTAACAGGGCGTTCGCGTGCTATGGCCCGTACATGTTCCTTGATGAAAATGCCGGCAACGCCATTTTCGTCAGGCCACCATCCTGCAATACACAGTACATGACCTCCCTGTATCGAGGGGTCTTTCCCCGCACCATTCATCGAACTGACCCGATTAGCCGCGCGATCATTGAACTCCGTGCTTCCGGTTCCCTCAACTCTGTATAGTTCGGGCTTTGTGGTTTACGGGTCAGGACCAAAGCCATATAATCGGGTTCAACGGTCCAGATCGAATGACGCTGGAAATGCTGGATCGACAGACCGGATGCGTCTATATCCTCGACCAATCGTGGTAAATGAAGAGCGAGGTCGATCACTTGAAGAAGTTCAGGTCTGTTCTCTCTCAACCAATCCGCATAATATGGATCCGGAGCATGGATCAGGATCTTACCACTGTCCGAGAGCAGACCATTGAGCTTTTTGAACAATCCAACATGCTGATCGAGGGGAATATGTTCAAGCACATCCGGGAGTACGATCATGTCGAACGAGCCTGCTATCGCGTCGTTCACGATATCGACCACCCGAAGCTCCAGGTCCCTGTACTTGTTCAGTTGGTTTCGGGCGGTTTCGATGCTTACAGGACTGAGGTCGATCGCCAATAGTGACCCATTTTTCAATTGCCCGATCAGCAAACCGGTGAAGGTGCCTATACCGCATCCGATCTCGAGAACCGTCTTTGCATTTGATACGCCGTGAGCCATGGCCAACTCGAGTATTCGATGATGTCGGGCATTCGTGCCTGACCTGGATTGTTGCCCAGCGAATCGATCATAGAAATCCCTTATCGAGCTTGTTTCCATGGAGCGGAAGTTCGTAACGAACCGAGGTCCGAATAGCGCACCAAGAACAGGTCATGGACGGGAATGCCCAATCTGTATCGGATGACGGAGAGTACGGCCACAAGGATCGAAAGGTAGGATATCGTGGAGGCGATCGCCGCTCCCTCGATCCCCCATAACGGTATCAATGCCAGATCCAAAAGGATGGTGACCAATGCACCGATGGAAGTTGCTAGCAAATTGAACCGTTGTCCTCCACCCTGAACCACCAATTGGGCCAGTAGTTTGAATGCACTGCTGAACAGGATCCCGGGCAGCAGAAGCCAAAGTGCAGTGACGGACGAACCGAAAACGTCCCCGAACAGTATTGGGATCAACCATGGTGCCATAAAAGCCAGTCCTACGGAGAGCACCAATACAGCTGAAAAGTTCAAGCGAGCCACCATTTTGAAACGCGGCAGCAACTCATCCTTTCGTTGTCCATAAAGGTAGGGCTGGACTACGCGCGAAAATGGTTCCGGTACGTAGAACAGGAGTTGACCCACACCCACCGCAACTGCATAAAGTCCAAGCGCGGAAGCGCCATGATATTGGTCCACGACCCATACATCGAACCGATAGTTGACAAGGTTGATCAGATTGCTCAGGTGACCGACCAGGGAGAACGCAATAATGGGTCGGATGATCTTCCAGGACCATATTGGTAAAACCGGCATTCCAACCAGGACGGTATACATAACGCACCACATGACGGAGACCAACAACAGAATGACGATGGTGACGGTCAACACTGCGGAAAGTTCCGTGCCGGGTCCGATCCGATCCTTGAAGAAGTACAAAAGCGTGAATCCGATCGCGCTGAGCGCTGCGTTAAAAATGCTCATCCAATTGAGCACCTTGAACTCCTTCAGCCCCAAAAGGACCGCAGCAATGGTGCCATTCAACATGGCCAGAATAATGCTCAGGTATACGTAGCCCCAGTATAGCCAGTGAACAGCTTCATTCGGCATCAGGATCGCAGTCAACGGAGCAGAGGATCGCACACCTAACAGTATCAGGGGGGTCAGTGCGATATTGATGAACAATAATGTGGCGCCGGTTCCGATGACCGACCGCTCAGCACCGTTCTTGGATGTGAAATAGGATACTCCGAAGCCGATATTGATCGAAAGCAGCATGGAGAACAAGGCCACTTGGTTGGTGATCAACGCGTAAGCACCACGTCCCTCATCACCAAGTATCCGCGTCATCAAGGTGCTGGAAACGAAGAACAGTAGCAGAGTGGGTGCCTGCGTAACGAATGTGTAGAATATGCCCCGCTTCATTGACATGGTTCAGCCAGGAGTATCAATGAGAACCGATCGATGGTCCGAAATGCGAAAGGCATTCCATGGGCTGGAGGGTTACCGGCATCAACCGTCACAATCGAAAAGGAAGTCTAGCGATCAGGTTCGTGAAGCGCTGTTCCTTAGCGTATTCGGAACGAGCGGTCTTATAATGTTCCGGCTCCGATGAACTTTTCCAAGTACGGAAGAGCTCGATCGCGGAATCGTGATCATCGGACATGTAAACAAGGTCCTGCCGGTCCGAATATTCGGACAGCCAACTGGAGAATACCGCTTTGCCCTGACCCAGGAATTGAACGACCTTCTGGCTGGAGATCCGATTGGCGGGGTGATCTTTTTTCAGGTACATGAACCCAAATCCTGCCCCTGCGATGAACGTCCTTAGGAAGCTGAAGGGGACGGGTGGCAAGATGCGGACATTCGGCAACGTCGGACCATGGATAAGCTGGATGCCTTTCGGGTCGGTTACCTGCACCGGGCCCACGATGACCCAGGTGACCTCCGGATTCTTCAAGAACATCTTTTCCCATAAAGCAAAATCATGCCTGTCGTTGATATTGCCGATGTACAATCCGTATCCCGGCGGTGCTGGCAGCTCCGATCGTTCGAGGGTCGCTGGTGACAGGTCATCATCCGAAAGTCCATGGGGCATATAATGCACCGAGTCATTCAATGAATCAAAGCGCGGCATCAGGTCATGCGCGACACAGAAAACATGGTCACATCGCTTCGCGAGGAATCTTTCACTCCTCCATCTCAGCCCGTAGTCATCGGCACAATGATATACGGATACAACCGGCTGGAACGAGGAGGGTGCGGACAATCGTCTAGGATCGAAACTCCAGAACAAGGGCCTCAGGCATCCCAGGCGCCGCAGGAACTTACTGAGCCTATGTGAAATGATCCGATCGTTGATACCACTTAACAAACCACCGAATAGAGGTATGGCATTGTTATAGGACAGTACGGTGATCCCTTCAGGACTTTTACGAGAAACGACAGCGCTCCGGAACAGATGGGAAAGATTCCAAGGTTCGGGTGGGTCGATAAAGAATACGTCCCGGTATTCTCTCAGTGCGAGTGCATAGCGGTGTTTGCTATACCGTGGTCCATACCAGCCTTCATTGGATATGATGAGAATAGGGCTGTCCTTGGGGATCAGCTTCGGATCGGGCGACGATGCGGTCGTGGCCTGCACGACCGGGTCCAAAATGGGTTCTTCCGCTTTGGATACAACAGGAGCGGGTTCGTTCCCATTGGAACGAAGGTTATCGAATATTTGCTCGATCAGCTGACCATACTCAACGGAATCGAGATAGGGTTCTACCTCGGAATTTACCACCCCGATCCGTCCTTCAAGGAGGTCATTTATCAGCGAAAGAAAATGATCAGGGTCCTCAGCCTTGTAGTAACCAGCACCGTCCAGTATTGGTACATAGCTGTTATTGGTCGATACGACCGGACACAATTGAGAGAGATAGGTCAAAACCTTCAATGGTGTCCGTCCGGCTTTGACAGGAAGACTATGGGTC